>JAHFSN010000116.1 GCA_023265735.1 Spirochaetaceae bacterium
TCGTCGGCGGCGACCAGGTGCCACGTGGGCCTGAGCACGTGAGTGCGTACCAGGCGTCCGTCGTCCAGATCCGCTTCGAGGGACCGGAAGCGGGAACCGGGGGTCCTCAACCCCACGGCAACGAGGGATTGGACCCTGTCCTGGGATTGGACGGCGCCCAAGCGGGCCACCGTCTCGGTCGCCGAGGAGAGGCCCGTTTCGAGGCCCTGGGCCCGGAGCCGGAGGCTCAGCAAACGTTCACGGGACAAGTGCGGCATTCCAAACTCCTGAGGGCACTATGACGATCTCCCCGGGGAGAGGGGAAGCCCCTTCCCAGCGGACGGGCCGTGTGGCACAATTCCCGACATGAAACCCCCGGTCCCCACCCTGGAAGCCCTGAGAACCCTGCCTGAGGTTCTGGAACCCTATTTTCGCTCCATCCCTGAAAACCGCCTCGACCTGCGGCGGACGGCCGAAGCCTGGACCCTCCGGGAGCACCTGTACCATGTGGCGGGGGTCCAGGCCATGCTGCTGGGCCGCATGAAGATCCTGCGCGACGAACCGTCGCCCGTGATCACCCCGTACTTTCCCCAGAATGAACCGGCGCTGGCCGACAAGTTTCCCTCGGTGGACGGGGCCTTCGCCGAATACCGGGACCGGCGAACCCAGCAGATGGCCCTCCTGGATGCTCTGTCCCCCGAAGCCTGGTCGAAACCAGGCGTCCATCCCGAGTACGAGCGCTACGACCTCGGCCTGGTCGTCCATCACCTGGTCTTCCACGAGTACTGGCACTTCTACCGCATCGAGGAACTGTGGCTCACCCGGGACGAGTACCTGTCATGAAACCCGTGATGGCCCCCGAGGCCCTCGCAGACGCGGCGCCCTTCGTCCTCCTCGACGCCCGGGCCGCCGGGGCCTGGTCCGAGGGCCACTTTGAGGGGGCCTTTGACGCCGACGTGGACCGCTACCTCTCGACGGCCTCGGACCCCGGGTTCGATCCGGCGCCCCGCGGTCGCCATCCTCTTCCCACACCGGAACGTTGGGAACTCCAGCTGGGACTCTGGGGCATCGGTCCCCGGACCCTGGTGATTGCCTACGATGGGTCCCGGGGGGCCATGGGCGCGTGCCGGCTCTGGTGGATGCTTCGGGCCGTGGGCCACGAGAACGTGGCGGTCCTCGATGGAGGCGTGGAGGCGGGCCGGGCCGCAGGCCTGCGCTGGACCTCCGAGCCGAGCGCTCCCCCCGTGAGCGCCCCTCGGTATCCCGCAGGAGATTGGTTGTGGCCCGTCATCGATGCGGACCAGGCCAAGGACTTTGGCCAGGATTCGGACAAGCTCCTGATCGACGTTCGGGCCCCCGCCCGATGGAGGGGCGAGGTGGAACCTCTTGATCCTGTTCCGGGGCATATTCCCGGTTCGGTGAACGTGTTCCTCGAAGCCAATCTGAGGCCCGACGGGAGGTTCAAGGACGCCGAGGAACTGAGAAACCTGTACGCGCCGATTCTGGGTTCCCGACCACTTTCCCACGTGGCCGTCCACTGCGGTTCGGGGGTTTCCGCGTGTCACACGCTGCTGGCGTTGGAACTCGCAGGGTTTTCCGGTGCCAGCCTCTACGTGGGTTCGTACAGCCAGTGGAGTCGGACGGGTCGCCCCGTGGCAAAGGAAGCGTGAGGTCCTTTCACGCTTCCTGAATTTTGAACTGGTCGATGTGGCTGGAAACTTCTCGGGTGGACTGGTCCAAGAGCTGGGAGTGGCCCTTCAGGTTCTTCGAGACCTGGTCCACCTCTTCGACGCTTCCTCCCACTTGGTCCATGGCCGACCGGGTGGCTTGGGCCTTCTCCTTGAGGAGGGTCACATCCTGGAATAAGCCGTCGGCCTCCTGGCTCATGACGGTGGCCTTGTCCTTCAGCTCGACTGACCGCTCCTTGAGGCCCAGGCTGGAATTGAGGATGGCCGTACTTCCCTGCCGCATCTCTCCCATGGTGGACTCGATCTCGCGAAACGATTGAAGAAATGCGCCCACCTCGAGCTGGATCTTCTCGAAGGTGTTGGCCGTGGCGCCTCCTGCACCGACCGCCGACCCAATGAGCTGAATGATGGATTTGACCTTTCCCGTGATCTCCTTGGAGTTCGTCGACGAAGTTTGGGCCAGTTTGCGGATCTCATCGGCCACCACCGCAAAGCCAGCGCCGGATTCTCCGGCGTGGGCCGCCTCGATGGCCGCGTTCATCGAGAGAAGGTTCGTTTGGGCTGCGATGGCCTGGATCACGCTCGTGATGCTCCGGATATCTTCTACGCTGGTGGCGATTTGGTTGAGGTGGCCCAGGGTGAGCTTGAGCTTCTCCTGGCCCTCGCCGGTCTGACCCTCGAGACTTTGGGACGACTCCATCCGGGCGCTGCTGATCTTGGCGACGCTCTCGATGGAACTCGTCATCTCCTCGAGGGCCGACGAGGTCTCCTCGACCATCTCGGTCTGGCGATGGATCTCGGCTTCGAGGACGGCGATCGCCTCGTAAAATTTCTGCACCCGACCCAACGCGCGGTCGGCCGCCTCGGTGATCTCCTGGGCCTGGTGGTCGGCCAGGGCTACCTGGCGGGCGATGGCCGAGATCTCCTGGGTGGTGGAACTGCAGATGTCGATGAGTTCGTCTTTGATCGAGACGGTCTTCTGGACCGAATGCTTGGTCGATCCCAGCAGGGCGTTCAAGTTGTTTTGGACGAGGTTCAAATGGTCGGCCAGGACACCTAGCTCGTCGCGCGACGTGAGTTCCAGGGGCTTCTGGTCCACTTCGCCCGCGGCCAGGTGGAGGACGAAATCCTTGGAGCGCTGGATGCGCCGCAGGATACCCCGCATGAGGAGGATGATGTTGAGCAGCCCGCCGGTGAGCCCGATGACGGCGATGGGCACCCCCACCTGCAGCACCTTGCCCCAGGTCGAGACGCTCGACGTGGCGCTGGCCACGGCGGTCACATCCTCGCCCGACACGGCAAAGGCGTTCTTGAACGCGAGCAGGGCCACGCAGAAGATCGAGGTGAGGGTGAAGCCCGTCACGAGGCTCACCCGGGCCATGAGGCTCATGGAGAGGTGTTTGGACGAGAACGGTACAAACCGGTTCCACCTTTCGAAGGACTGCAGGAACACGATGTAGCAGGGCATGGCGAAGAAGATGGCGTTGGCGTAGCCCAGGAGCAGAAACTCGATGAGGCGCTCCCAGGTGGACGGATTGAAAAGGACCAGAATTCCCGAGACGGCGATTCCAAAGGTCATGCCCACGATCAAGATCTGTTTGGGGAACTCGATCAGACGCTTTTGGGCCGAATCCGCCGCGTCCGGCTGCGACAGGTCCACCCGCTTTTGAAAGGGCCGAAAGCCCCGGAACAGCCAAAAGAGCACGGCCACCAGGACCAGACCGATGCAGGGGAAGAGAAGCACAGAGGAGAAGGCCTTGAGAAGTTCCTGCTCTGGAAGGACTTGAGTGACGAGGCAGAGGCCGAAAAACGTGGGAATGGGCAGAACGAAGATCAAAACGGCCCAGAACTGAGAGGCAAAAACCTCTCCAAAGGAAGTCTTGGCTTGGGGCATGACGAAATCCTCGCTTCACCGGAGGGAGTTCATTCCAGTGAACTCTGACTATAATGTTGCCTAATGGATCTGGCAAGGCTCCTTTATGCTAAAACACCCGTGACCCGAGGTCGAGCGAGAGGAAGGGGAGCGTTCCTCCCCGAGCCTGGCGGATGAGACCCGCGCGCAGGGCCAAACCTTCTCCCTCGCTCAGACGCATCCCCACCCCCATGCTGGCGTTGAACGTGCTGTCAGAGGTGAGGAGCCCCGGAGTCTGATCCCAGGCTGCCTGGGATGCGACCCCCAAAGCCGCTTGAAGCAGGGTGTAGATCGAGACGCCAAAGGTTCCCGCGGCGATCGACCATCGGTGCTTCCCTTCGATGCCAAGGGCCCACACCGTATTGCCCATTTGATCTTCTAGATAGAACGGGCCGGGGAACAGTCGTCGGTCCGAAAGTGTCGGACGGTTCAGGGGCGGCGCCGAATCGGACGAGGCCGTGCCGCCGCTCAAGTCGGTGCCCATCCGCCAGAGGACGGACACCGAGTAGAAATCGACCACCGGAATGGTGACGCTGCCGTTGGACTCCACTGTCTGGAATGCCCTCTGGGATCCCAGAGTCGTGAGGGAGTTCAGGTAGCGGCCCGAAAACTCCAAGCCTCGGGTCGGGAGGACCGTGGAATCGGTGTTCTCGTAGTGGAGGCTGGCGACCCCCGCCGTCGTGGTGGAAACCTGTACCTCCCGAGAGATCCCGGGCCAATCCGAATTGCCGATCCAGTCTCTGCGGAGTCCGGTCCGAACCTCCAGTCCGGGAACGGGCGCCACTCCGAAGTCCATTCCGACCCTCTGAAAGCTCGTCTGATACTGGTAGGCGAGGGAGGACTGGACGAAGTAGGTCTCGGACTCGTGCTGGGCTTGGTAGGAAATCGCGCCGAAGGTATTCCACGAGAAGGGCTGTTCGTACTCGAGGGCGATGCCCGGGGTGTCGGGCACCTGGGCGTCGACGGAGAACCGGGACCCCGGGCCCGTGAGGCCCCGCAACGTGACCCCGGGCGTCAGGGCACCCTGGCCCATGACGACGTTGGAGTAGGTGACCTGGTACTGCACCCCCAGCTGAAAGGTGCTGTCCCGCAGGGGGGCCGGGGTTGCCTCGATGCGAAGCGTTGTGCCCTCCGGCTCGGTCGACGTGACGAAGCGGACCCACGCGTAGTCCGTGTGGTCGAACAGATCGAGGTAGGGCGCCATGAGGGTTTTCGTCCCGGCGGGCTGGCCGAGCACCGGGGCAAAGGCCTGCCGGATGAACCCCTGATCCGAGGTCGTGGCCCCGACGATCTCTATTTTGGCGATCTTCGGCCCCTGGGGAACGGGGAGGGGTTCCACGGCGGGGGACCCCAGCTTCGCCAGGAATGCCGTCAGCTGCGGCTTGATTCGATCGCCTGCGGCCATCCCTCGGTCGATGATCTCATCGGCCCGGGAGAAGTCACTGGCCTGGACGTTTTCCAGGTTGACGTCGAGTTCGAGGTCCGCCAAGGCCAGCTCCTCCCGAACGCTGTGGTTGATCAGGATGTCGAGGGACCGGGACAGGGCCGCTGTGGGATTGCGGCTGTAGTCCTCGGGCTGAAGGGAGTTGGCCACCACGAGATGGACGGCGATGACGAGGTCGGCGCCCAGGGCCTTGGCCGTGGCGACGGGGAGGTTGCTCACGACGCCTCCGTCGACAAGGTACCGCCCTTGGTAGAGGTAGGGCGAGAAGAACCCCGGGATCCCCATGCTGGCCCGCAGCGCGTCGGCCAGTCTTCCGTGGGAGATCTCGACGCGTTCCCCGGAGCTCACATCGCTGGCCACGGCCCGGAACCTCCGGGGAAACTGGTCGAAATCCTGGGGTGCCGAGGCCTCGGCCGCGATCTGGTCAATGTAGGCGACGATCTTCTTCCCCGAGAGGAGTCCCCCCGCCGTCTTGAGACCGTGTTCATCGAAGCCGACCTCCAGGAGGCTCCGCCCCTGGCGCAGCCTGTCCTGGGCCGAGAGGACGGCGATCGGAGGCTTCTCGTCAAATAGAACCATCCAGGGTGTTGTGCGGGCAATCCGTTCCAGGGCCTTGGCGTCGTACCCCAGGGACCAGAAGCCGCCTACGATGGCGCCCATGCTGGTCCCCACGACGATATCGACGGGTATCCCCACCTGTTCCATGGCCCTGATCACGCCGACGTGGGCGAGGCCCAGGGCCCCGCCACCCTCGAGGACGACGGCCACCGTCGGTCGGGCCGTCAGGGGACCGACCGCGATGGCCAGAAGTAAGGCTCCAAAGATAACCCGCATGGTCCCATCCTACACATGACTTCCCAGCGCGTCACGGATCACCATCTTGCCGGCACGGCGGGCCGGGATCAGGGACCCGACGACCGCCACCAGGGCGGCCAGCAGCGGTGCCAGGGGGAAATCAAACCAAGTGTAGAGCGGGTGCATCACAGAAACCAGGGGAATGGGGATATCGCGGGGGAGGAAGCCCCGGGCGTCGATCCCAAAAGCAAGCCCCAGCCAGGCCAAGAACGACGCCCCGACCACCCCGGCCAAACCGCCGGCGAGGCCCAGGGCGAAGCCCTCAAAGAGAAAAAGGCGCGTCAGTCCCCTTCGGTTCATCCCAATGGCCCGAAGGGTACCAATCTCCCGGAACCTTTCCTGGACGGCCATCGACATCGAGTTCAAGATGCCCACGATCACGAGGAGGATGAGAATGACCATCATGAAGGTCATGATGCGGATCCGGGACTCGAGGTTGTCGACAAGGCTCTTGGCAAAGACCTTCCACGAATAGGCCTTCAGAGGCCCGGTGGACCAGGACGTGGCCAGGGCGTGGCCAACGGCCGCTACCTTGCGGTCGATGTCCTCGGCGTTGGGGAACTTGACCACGATCCGGGTGGCGTCGCCGGGACCCAGGGCCAGGGTGTCCTGGGCCTTCTTGAGGGTCATGTAGACCACCGTGTCGTCGAAGATGCCGTAGCCCGAGGTGAAGACGGCGCCTACCGTCCCGTCGACCAGGTTGCGGACCCCGTACTGGCCCAGGGCGGTAAGGAACACCTAGTACCCCACCTTGAGCTTCAGTTTGCGGGCCAGGCCCGAGCCGATGAGCACCTGGTTGTCGGTTGAGAAATAGGC
>JAHFSN010000117.1:0-2520 GCA_023265735.1 Spirochaetaceae bacterium
AGGAGGGCGCAGACCTCTTCGGCGGCCACGTTCCGCAGGGCTCCCTTCAGCTGATGGGCGTACAGCTCCAGGTCGGCCGATGACTCCCTTGAAAGGGAGCTCTCAATATTGCCGTACTTCTCAGGGAGGGAGGTTTCAATGATTTCGAAGAGATCGCAGAACAGTTCCTGGTCCCCGTCCATCAGACGGACGGCCTTCTCCAAATTGATGACGTCCATTTGAGAGTCCTTATGGCTCAGTGTAATTCAGGGTCGGGGAAAAAGCATCCTCAAATGTAAAGTCGAGGCGGAATGACTTTCTGCAGCTTTTCATGGCGCGTCACCAGGAGCGCCGCCAGGCTGCCCACCGACACGTCGAGGAGGGCCGAGAAGCTGACCAGGACGGGAAGGATGGGTTGAAGGGTCAGGTAGCCGTTTTCCAAGCCCCGGCCGTAGAACGAGCACAGGAGCGAAAGGTTGATGTAGGCCCCCAGGCCTGGCACCGAGGGGAGGGCGAAGCTGAGGCAGAAGGCGAAGAAGATGGTCCAGACAATCTGCTCGAAACTGATCTCGAGACTGGAATAGCTCTTGAGGATGATGAAGAAGGCGATCGTCGACGTCATGGCGGTGCCCGCCCGCCCGAACATGGCAAACAGCGGGAGGTTAAAGGCTCCGACCTTCCGGGGAACGCCCAGGTTTTCCCGGGAGAGCCGGCTGACTAATCCCAGGCTGAAGAAGGAATCCCCGGAAAAGAACGCCGCCAGACCGGCCCCCAGAATTCCAAAGATCCATTTGTAGGGATTTTCTCGTCCCCCAAAGAACCAAAGTACCGCCGGGAGGGCCACAAACAGCACGAACGCCGCCGCCAGGGCCAGGATGACCGACACCTGAATGTAGAGCTGGATATCTTGGATGGCGCGGATCTGGGTGAGCCAAGCGGCCGAAAGGACGATCATGCCGAAGCCCAGAATCTCCACGATGAAGCTGTTCAGGTGGTAGAAGATCTGCGACAGGGAGTCGAAGAGGTCGACGGTGGGCTGGGTGACGGACCGGTCGAAAGGAAAGGTGAAGCCCAGGACAAACGAGAACAGATACAGGGGCAACAGGAAGTCGGAGCCGCCCGTCAGAATCTGAAAGACGTTCTTGGGGACGAGGTTGGCGATGGTGTCGTTCCAGCTTCGGAAGATCACCTCGGTTTCGCGCCGGCTGGTAATCGGAATACGTTCGGGACTGAACAGCAGGATGAACAGGGCCCCGATCAGAACGAGGAGAAGGGTGCCCAGGGCCATGTAGGCCAGACTCCGTCCCAAGACGGGCCACAACCGCTTCTCCCGGTGCAGTTCGCTGAGGGCCACCGCCGTCGAGAAGAAGACCAGGGGGAACAGGGCGTACCGGCCCAAGCTCAAAATAAAGTCATTGATCTGAAGCAATAACGAGCCGTCGGCCCGGGAGGGCAGGGGCAGGAAGAGGCCGAGGGCCAGTCCGATGGCCGCCCCGACGAGAATCTTCAACCAGACTTTCATGGGTGTTCCTTCTCTCTTCCTCACTGATCCTTTTTGGAGAACAGCGAGTTCATCAGGGTCTTCTTTTCACCGAGCACGTTCCAGCGGCCGCTCTGGTTGGTCTTGGAACCCAGCAGAAAAGCCGCGTATTCCTCGGCCTTCGGGACCATGGTTTCGTAGGCCCAAATTGTCAGCTGCCGTTTGTGGGCCTGGGCCATGAGCGAGGTGACTAGAGCCTTCAGGCCGTGGTAGTGGAGGGCCGCCAGGGGCGGCTGGGAGGTGGGGTCCTCGTCGTAAAACACAAACCTCAAGACGAGGGAGGGGCGGGTGGATTGGTACTGCAGGAGTTCCCGGACGAGGTACAGGGTGCCTTTGACCGTGCTGTCGAGGCCCTCATCGAGGGCCAGGGGGGCCAACTCCGCCAGGGGAAACGCCTCGCGCTCGGGCTGGATGACCAACCAGGCTTCGTCGAGGCTTCCGAACTCCTGGACGGCCTGCAGGACGAAGTTCTTCGCCGCCACCGGGGACCGTCGGCTCCAGGGATACTGAAGGAGGCGCCGGTCCTGGCTCACATTGGGAACGGAGTCTTTGCGGGGAAGGATGGAAGCGGCAACCCGGCTGCCTTGGTTCAAGAAGTACTGGGAAATCTCATTTCCCAGGAAACCCTCTTTCCCCGTCACCAAGATTGTCTTTCCCATGGGTGGGATAGTATACTGCGGCCCGGAACCTTGTCTATGAAGATTGCTCTGGTCCAACTGAACCCCAAAGTCGGGGATTTTGAACGCAACCTCAGGTTGGTCCTCGAGCGGGCCCGGGAGGCCCACGCGGCCGGTGCCGAGGTGGCGGTCTTTCCGGAAATGGTCCTCTGCGGCTATCCGCCCCTCGACCTCCTCTCCTTCCCCCTCTTTGTTTCGGAGAACCAAAAGGCCCTGGGGCGCTTGGCCCAGGAACTGCCGCCTGACCTGCTGTGCTTTGTGGGGCTCGTCCTGCCCGTTCGGTCTACCGACGGTGAGTTTGCCTGGGAGAAGGGCATTCAAAAC
>JAHFSN010000117.1:2530-6678 GCA_023265735.1 Spirochaetaceae bacterium
CGCGTCCCACAGAAGGGTGTTTTCCTGGAAGGGCCTCAAGTTCGGCGTGCCCATCTGCGAGGACCTCTGGTGGGAGGTGAGCCTCGACGGGGGGAACCCCTACGACATCGATCCGGTGGCCGAGCTGGCCGACCTGGGAGCCGACATCCTCCTTTCCCCCTCAGCCTCTCCCTTCTACCCAGGGAAACGGGCCGTCCGAACCGGCATCATGGCGTCGGTGGGCCGCCGGTTCGGGATCCCTGTGCTCTACGTCAATCAGGTGGGCGGCAACGACGCCCTGGTCTTCGACGGCGGCGCTTTGGTCACCGACCGGCACGGACGCCTGGTGGCCCAGGGCCCTTCGTTCGAGGAGGGCATCGTCTATTGGGATTCGGACAGTTCTTTGCCGGCCCAAGACCTCGACGAGGATCCCCAGCGCGACCTTTACCATGGCTTGGTCCAGGGCCTGAGGGACTACGTGGTCAAAAGCGGGTTCAAAAAGGTCCACCTGGGGCTTTCTGGAGGCATCGACTCGGCCCTCGTGGCCGTCCTGGCGGTGGAAGCCCTGGGCCGGGAGAACGTGAGAGGCCTGGGGATGCCCAGCCGCTACTCGTCCTCCGGCTCCGTCGATGACGCCCAGCGGCTTGCCGAGAACCTGGGAATCCGGTTCGACGTGGTCCCCATCGAGAAACCGTTTGGGGCGTTTCTCGAGGCCCTGGGGCCCCTCTTTGAGGGCGCCCCTCAAGACGTGACCGAAGAGAACATCCAGGCGAGGATCCGCGGGGTCTATCTCATGGCCCTGAGCAACAAGACGGGATCGATGCTGCTGACCACCGGTAACAAATCGGAATTGGCCACGGGCTACTGCACCCTCTACGGCGATATGGCCGGCGGCCTGGGCGTCATCGGCGACGTGTTCAAAACAGAGGTCTACGCCCTGGCGGAGTGGATCAACCGAGACCGGGAGATCATTCCCTGGAACACGATTCGCAAGGCCCCGTCGGCCGAACTGCGGCCCGACCAGACCGACCAGGACAGCCTTCCGCCCTACGAAGTCCTCGACCGCATCCTGAAGGCGTACATCTTGGGCCAGAAGGGGCTGGGCGAAATTGTGGCCACCGGGGAGGATCCCCAAGTCGTCCAGAAGGTCCTGAGACTCACGGCGTCTGCCGAATACAAGCGCTGGCAGGCGCCGCCCGTGCTCAAGGTCAGTCCCCTATCTTTTGGGATTGGCCGCCGTCATCCTCTGGTTCGAACGCTCTTCGAGCTTTGAGACACCCCGCCACTTGGACCGAATCCGTGCCCTCAGCGAAGAGGGGCGAGGATTCCGGCCCCAGGGCGTCCGGTTGCGCAATTCCGACAGAACCTTCCGCAAGGCCTGGCTGCCCAGCTCCCCCAGCCTTTCGAGGTGGTGGATAAACCGGGGAACCGAATCGCCCCAGTACAGGTGCTCAAAGGTCCAGAGGTCGGCCCGTCGGCACGGGATGACCGTGACCGGGTGGACCAAGGCCTTGAGGGGAGTCAAGGGCCGATTGGCCTTCCGTTTGTCCTGCCCCTTGGTGTTGGTCCCGTCGGACCGGAAGCCCAGGTTGGCCACCAAGTTGCTTTCGGGATAGATGCACAGACCTCCTTCGGCCCACATGCTAAAGCTCCAGCGGTAGGCCCAGGAATCGACTCGGTTCGACCAGGCCCGGAAGAAGATTTTGGTCCAGTACTTCTCTTCTCTTCGGTTCTCCCAGAACCCCGAGGTCCGGGCCTCCTCGAGAAACTCCCTCAGGCCCTCCATCCTCGGCCGGTAGAGCGCCCAGGCCCGGCGCCAGGTGGCCCAGCCCCAAACGTGGTTGTACCGGGAAAAGAAGTAGCTCTTTCCGGCGGCCCGGGCCTGGGGCTGGAAGTTGGTCCCGCTGATTTGCATGATCCGGGGGTCGTTCCGGTACTTCTCGAGGAGCGCCGCACAGAAGGGAAAGAAGTCGGGATGGGGGAGGCAGTCCTCCTCGAGGATGATTCCCTGCTCTTCGTTTTCGAAGAACCAATCGATGGCCTGGGAGACGGCCCGCCGGACGCCCAGGTTTTGGGGACGAAAGAGTGTCTTGACCTGGCAGGGCCAGTCGATCAGGGTCAGGGCCCTCCGCGCCAGGTTGCAGGACGAGGCCTCTCCGGGGTGGTCGGCCCGCGGCCCATCGGCCGCCACGTAGAGTCGTTCCGGCCGAACGAGACGCAGGGCGTCAATTTGCTGAATCACCAGATCGGCGCGCCGAAAAATCAGAAGAAGGACGGCTGGATTGTTCATACCTCATGAGTCGTCCGAAGGTCCTGAAAGTTTCTGAACGGTCCCTTAACAATTCATGAACGAAATCTTATTCCAGTTTATTCAACAGATGGGCGCGGTCCTCCCACCGCGAAAATCCACCGTCGATGGTTCGAAGAATGGGGGAGTAGAGGTAGGCCGAACGGGAGGAATCCGCCTCTGAATCGGACCCGGGATGGCCCGAGGTGGATAGGAACACCTGGTCGACCACGAAGGCATCGGAAACCGCAGGCTCCCAGGACCGAAGGAGGGCGGGGGTGAAAAGTGCCAGGGCCAGAGCGGCCGCGACTCCCGGGATGAGCAGCAGGGGAGCAAAGAAGTGCCGCCCCGAGGGTTTGGCGGATCCCAGGGCGAAGGCCTGGGCTAGATCGGGCGACCCGATACCCTGGGCTTGCCGGTCCCAGTGTTGGCGAAGGGCGGTTTGGTGCTCCTTCCAGAAGGTCTCGACGGTTTTGGCCGATGGCTGTGAACGGGCTTTCATACTGAACCTCCCTCTTCCATTTGCAGGAAGAGCTTTTTCTTAATGCGGTGGAGCCGCGACTTGAGGGTCCCCAGGGGCCTCCCCGTCAGGACTGAGACTTCCTTCTCGCCCAACTCCTCAATCTCTCGAAAATACAGCAGCTCCCGGTCGGGCAACGGAAGCTGCAGAATCAGCGCAAACAGCCGTTCGGCCGATTCTTTTTGAACCAAGGAGTCGAGGGGATCCTCGGATCTGTCGGGCACCAGCTGTTCCTCTTCGAGGGGCTGGTGAACCTTTCGGTACCGCATCTGTCGCCTCTGATGATCGATGGCCTTGTTACGCACCAACCGGAAGAGGAACGTCGAGAACTGCGAGCGCCCGTTGAACCCCGCCAGGTTCGGAACCAGGGCCACCAGGACCTCCTGCTGCACCTCTTCGCACGCATCCCGGTCGGACCCGAGCTGCAGTCGGAGGAACCTTTGGATCGAGGGCAGCCACCGCTGGACCAGGGCTTCGTAGTCTTTCTGAAGTCCCGATTCCTTGTAACGGATGACCAGGTCGTCCTCGGGGTCGCTCAACTCCCCAGCACCCTCAGAACGTTGATGATCCGGTTGGTCTGGCTGTCGTCGGCGGAACCGTCGGGCGCCGCCGTCTGTTTCTTCAAGGTCGCCGACAGGTCCATGAGCCGGGCCCAGCGCTTGTCGCCCAGCAGCTTGCGGATCTTGAGCTGGCGATCGAGCTCGGCCAGCCGGATCTTGAGTTCGGCCTCGATGGAATGACGAACGGTGGGTTCCAGGTCCTTCAAAGTCACGGAGGGAAGGAGGAGCTGACGGGTCAGGAACGCCCGGTCGGCCGTGACGTCGGCCCGGGCAGCGACGATGCTCTGGTAACTGGCCAGGACCACGTCTTCCAGGTTTTGGACCTCGCCGTCGTTCAGGCTGAGTCCCTTCAGCTGGCTTAGGAAGGGCGCGTCGTCGGCGAAGACTGGAAGGGCCCAGCACAAGAGCACGGCGACGACCAGGGCCCTCCCGCAACCGACGGCGGGAAGGCGGGGATGAAGACCTTTCATCGAGATTCTCTCCTCATTTCATTGACCTTTGTCATTAGTCGACTAAAAAGTCAAAAGGTTCCAAAAAGAAACACGCCGGACCGGAAAACTTGCGAACGAGGTCGACCCGCCCCGGGAAACGATTGCGGACGACGCCTTTGTGTTTTATCTTAGTGCCATGTCCAGGACTCCGGACGAAGAAAAACGTCGTCGTATTCTGCAGGTCTCGTTTGAGGCCTTTGGCGAACTCGGGTACAAGCACACCACCATCAAGCATATCGCCAACCGGGCCGGTATCGCCCCGGGGAGCATCTATACCTACTTTCACGACAAGGACGCCCTGTTTCTGTGCG
>JAHFSN010000118.1 GCA_023265735.1 Spirochaetaceae bacterium
CCGCCGCCCACGCAGGCGATCAGGGCCGCCACGTCGAGGCCCTTGGTCTGGTCGGCCACCTCGCGGCCGATGACCGACTGGAACTCCCTGACCATATCGGGGAACGGCGACGGCCCCAGGGCACTGCCCAGCAGGTAGTGGGTGTCGGCAAAGCTCCCGGCCCAATCGCGGAGCGCTTCGTTGACCGCGTCCTTCAGGGTCCTCGACCCGCTCTTCACGGGGACGACCTGGGCGCCGTAGAGCTCCATGAGGTAGACGTTGGGCCGCTGGCGGGCGATGTCGACCTCGCCCATGTACACGGTGCAGGGGAAGCCGAACTTGGCGCACACCGCGGCCGTGGCCACCCCGTGCTGCCCGGCGCCGGTTTCGGCGATGATGCGTTTCTTGCCCATGCGCTTGGCCAGGAGAATCTGGCCCGCCGCGTTGTTGATCTTGTGGGCCCCGGTGTTGGCCAGACCCTCAAGCTTGATGTAGATCTTGGCGCCCCCGAGAATCCGCGAGGCGTTTCGGGCGTGGAGCAGGGGCGTCGGGCGGCCGATGTACTCCCGATGGACGAGGGCCAATTCGTCGAGAAACGCCGGGTCGGCCATGGCCGAGACAAAGGCGTTCTCGAGCTCCTCGAGGGGCGCCCGGAGGACCTCGGCGACGTAGCGGCCCCCGAAGCTGCCGAAGAAATCGTTGTAGACGGACTTTGTTGCGGACATGTTCTTTCTCCTTGGGATTCAGCGGCTGGCCCTTTCGATTTCGCGAAAGTAGTGGCGCAGTTTGGCGGGATCCTTGTGCCCGGGACTCTCTTCCAGACCGCTGGACGCGTCGATCAGTTCGGGCTTCCAGCGGACGATCTTGTCCGCCACGTTTTCTGGACCCAGGCCCCCGGCCAGCCAGAGCCGGGTTCCCCCGAGGGGCGTGGCCGCCAGGGCGGTCAGGGTCGCGTCGCCCACGGGCTGTCCGGATCCCCCTGTCCCCACGTCGGCGAGAACCCGGGGGGCCACCGCCGACAGCCAGGGCTGCCACGACTCGGGCCCGGTGGCGCCGAGTGCTTTGTACCCGCGATCGGCCCAGGCGTCAACCAGGGACCGGTCTTCGGTGCCGTGGAACTGCAGCGCGTCGAGGAACCCCTCGTCGACCAGGGCCGCGATGTCTTCGGGAACCGTCTGCCCAGGGCCGAGCTGAACGACTCCGACCCGGAGGGCCTTGGTCCGGGGGGCGTGCCGGACGAAGGCCGGGTCCACGTGTCTCTTGGAGGGGGCGAAAATGAAACCCACCAGGTCGGCCCCCAGTTCGTCGGCCAGGGCGAGGTCGTCGTAATGGGCTAGGCCGCAGACCTTCACCAGGGGGCGATACCCAGAGCCTCCCTTCGACCGGCGGGCGTAGAGCCGGGCCCAGAAGGAGGGGTGAGGGTCGGGGTGGTGGGTGACTTCGGGGGCAAAGGACGAGGCCAGTTTCCCGGCCAAGGTCGGGTCTTTCACGGCACCCTCGCCCACCAGAATTCCTTGAAACCCCGCCAGGGCCACCCATTCGGCCTCTTCGGGGCGGAAGATTCCCGACTCGAAGACCAGCCGGGTGGGCCAATCGATCAGGGGTCGCACCATCAGGGGAATGGCCCGGTCGATGGAAAAGTCCGTCAAGTCGCGGCAGTTGATCCCGGTGTAGGCCGGTCGGAGGGGCCGGGCCTTGGCCACGTCGTCCTCGTCGTGGACTTCGACAAAGACCTCCAATCCCAGGGCCTCGGCGTGGGCCTTCAGTCGCGCTAGTTCGCCGGGCGAGAGGAGTGAAGCGATGAGGAGCACCGCGTCGGCCCCGGCCCGCCAAGACACGTCGAGGTCTTCGGTACGCACCAGAAAATCCTTGCGCAGAAACGCCGTGTCGGGGAAGGCCCGCTTCACGGCCATGAGGTCGGCCAGGGAACCGCCGAAGTGGTCCTCCTCGGTCAGCACCGAGATCGTCTTGACCCCGGATTCCACGTAGAGCCGGGCCTGACCCACGGCGTCGAGGCCCTCGGCGATGGCACCCTTGCTGGGGCTGCGCCGCTTCACCTCGCAGATGACGAACGGAGCCCGGTCGAAGGGGACCAGGGGCACCTGACGCTGGGCCGGGACGTCGTGGCCGAAGGTGAAGCCTTCGACGGCGATCCGTTCCAGGCGGCGGGCGACGATGGCCCGTTTGACATCCTCCACCTAGGCCCCCTGGTAGGCCATGGTGGCGGCCTTCACTTCTTCGACTTTAGCAAACAGACGGCCGTCGTCGAAGGTCCTCAGGGCCTGGGTGTACCCCTCCTCGATGGACGAGGCCAAGTCGGCCAGCCAGAGGGCCGCCCCGGCGTTCAGGCACACCGCGTCGCGGAGGGCGGGCCGCCCTACCCCCGACAGGAGGTCCCGGGCCAGGTTGGCGTTGTCGTCGGCGGTGCCGCCCTTCAGGTCGTCGAGCACATAGCCCGACAAGCCGATCTGAGACGGGTCAAACCGCCCCTCGGTGATGGTCTCGGGGGTAACCAGCCAGTAGAGAGTCGGCGCGCCCACGCTCATCTCGTCAAGACCCTCGGTGCCATAGACCACCAGCACCTTCTTGGCGCCCAGGATCTGGGCCGCCCTGGCGATGAGCGGTCCGAGGGACGCATCGTAGACTCCAATGAGCTGGTGGCTGGCCTGGGCCGGGTTCACCAGAGGTCCCAGGAGGTTCATGATGGTCTTCGCCCCCAGTTCTTTGCGGACGGGGGCTGCATGCTTCATAGCTCCATGGTAGACAGGGGCGAACAGGAAGGCAAATCCGGTAGACCGGAGGACCTCGGCGGCCTGGTCCGGCTTAAGGTCGATCTTGAACCCCAGGGCCGAATAGAAGTCCGCCGACCCCGACCGGCTGCTCACCGCCCGGTTGCCGTGCTTGGCCACCCGGGCCCCGCACGACGCCGCCACCAGCGACGCCAGGGAGCTGATGTTAAAGGTGCCGTGCTCATCGCCGCCGGTACCCACGATGTCGAGAAAGTCCCCGGTGACCGGTAGGGGCGTCCGTTTGCGTTGCAGGACGGCGGCGCATCCGGCCACCTCCTCGGGGGCGATGCCCTTGAGGCTCAGGCCCACGAGCACGGCGGCGATTTGAGTTCCTGACAGGTTGCCGTCGGTAACCTCCTCCATGAACCCCTCGGCCTCGCCCTGGGTCAGGTGCTGCTTGGCCATGATCTTGCGAACCAGCGGAGGGAAGTCGAACCCCTCTCGGCGCCACGTGAGGAAGTTCTTGAGGAGCCGCTTGCCCCCCTCGCTGGCGATGGACTCAGGGTGAAACTGGACCCCCTCGATGGCCAAGGTCTTGTGCCGGACGCCCATGATCTCGCCGTCGAGGCTCCAGGCACTGACCTCGAGCTCGGGGGGCAAGGTTTCCTTCTCGATGACGAGGCTGTGGTAGCGGGTGAAGTTGGTGGGACTGGTGAGTCCCCGAAACACGCCCTTCCCGTCGACGGTAATGGGTTGAACCTTGCCGTGGACAATGTCGCCAGCACCCACGATGTTGCCGCCAAACGCGTAACCGATGGCCTGGTGCCCCAAACACACGCCCAAGATGGGTACCTGCCCGGCAAAGGCCCGGATCACGTCGATCATGCAACCCGCCTCTTCGGGCCGCCCAGGCCCGGGGCTCAGGATGATGGCCTTGGGGTTGAGCTTGCGAATGCCGGCCACGTCGATGGCGTCGTTGCGGATGACTTGGACGTCCTCGTCCGTCATTTCGCAGAGGTACTGGTAGATGTTGTAGGTAAAAGAATCGTAGTTATCGAGAAGCAGATACATGGGTACCTCCAGATTGGTTGGGACGGGGGCGCTCAGCCCCGAGTCTTGCCAGGACGACGATCTCCGTCGCCCGTTCCACGCGGCGCCGCCGGGGCGCCGAACCGGGTTCGTGTCTGGCTCGGTTGCATGGGTTGGGTCTCATATCTCCAGCCCCAGGCTTTTGGCGGTGGCGCGCATTTTTTCGTAGGTTTCTTCGAGTTCCCGTTCGGGGTTGGAGTCGAACACGATGCCGCCGCCGGCCTGGAGGACCATAGTGTCGCCCCGCTTCAGGGCCGAGCGGATGGCGATGCAGGTGTCGAGGCTGCCGTCGGGGCTCAGGTGGCCCACCACGCCGGAATAGAACCGGCGCTGAACGGGTTCCAGGCGGTCGATGGTTTCGATGGCCCGGATCTTGGGGGCCCCCGACACCGTGCCCGCGGGGAACGAGGCCCTCAGGGCATCGAGGCCGTCTTTGTCGTTCCGCAGTCTCGCCTCGACCCGGCTGACGATGTGCATCACGTGACTGTAGCGTTCGACAAAGTAGCTTTCGGTCAC
This sequence comes from Spirochaetaceae bacterium, assembly GCA_023265735.1. Classification (GTDB taxonomy): domain Bacteria; phylum Spirochaetota; class Spirochaetia; order JABEVK01; family JABEVK01; genus JAIFLN01. Next base: position 4,314 of record JAHFSN010000118.1, read on the forward strand.
CTTCACCGACCCGGGCTGGGCGATCCGGCCCAGGTCATTGCGGGCCAGGTCGACCAGCATCAGGTGTTCGGCCCTCTCCTTCACGTCGGCCAGGAGTTCGGCCTCGAGAAGAACGTCTTCGGTCTCGTTGCGGCCCCGGCGGCGGGTGCCGGCGATGGGCCGGATTTCGGCCAGGCCGCCCTTCACCTTGATGTGCACCTCGGGGCTGGCCCCGAAGAGCTGGAAGTCGCCGAAATCGAGGTAGAACATGTACGGCGAGGGGTTGGCCGACCGAAGGCGACGATAGGCTTCGAGGGCCGGCATCCGGGTCTTCACCAGCAGGCGGCGGCTGGGCACTCCCTGCAGCAGGTTCCCGGCGATCACTTCCTTTCGCATGGCCTCCACGTTGGCCTTGTAGACCTTGTCGGGGTCATAGTCCTGGGGGAGCACCTCGGCCGTGTAAGTCTGACCGACACTGTCGAGGGCGTTCCAGTCGCCGTCGTTGATTCGGGCCTCCACTCCGGTCAGGGCCGCCTCGAGGTCGATGGTGGCCTCCTTGTAGTTGAGGCCCACCAGGTAGATGAGGTCCGTGTAGTGGTCGTAGATGAGAAACACGTTTCCAAAGAGAAAGAGGGCATCGGGAAGGTTTAGCGGATCGGGTTTCTCGGACAGTTTGATGGTGTCGCAGAACCGGCAGAACTCGAAGCTCAAGAAGCCAACCCCCCCGGCGGGAAACGGAAAATCCTGTTCAGGGTCGGAGTGCTGACGGGCGAAGTAGAGGAGCACGTCGAGGATATCCCGGTGACCGGCCTTCACCTTGAACTTCTTACCGTCCTTGTGCAGGTAGACCTGGGGGCCCTCTTGGCTCACCCGGAAGGCCTCCTGAATCAAGAGGAGGGAGTACCGCTCCCGCCCCTTTTTGGACGAGGCGGATTCGAGGACCACGGTGGCCCCCAGCTTGAGTGCCAGGCCGTAGGGAGTAAAGCGTTCGCCAGGGATGACCTTGATCAGCGTTTCCAAGATAGCTCCTCTTGTTTCTACGGATAGAAACATAGCCTGCCCGACAAAGCCATGTCAAGGCGGTTTTGTGGCAAGTTTACACCCTCCCTGGACACCTCCGGCCTTCACTGCCATAGTGGCCCCATGAATCGGAGGTTCTTCGGGCTCATCTTCGGCTGGCTGGTCCTGGGGAGTCCCCTGTGGGCCCACCCCCACGTTTGGATCGATGTGAAGGCCGAGGTGCTGATCACCGGCGGCTTCGTGGAAGGGCTGTGGACCGATTGGACCTTTGACGATCAGTTCAGCGAGCTCATCATGGCCGACAATGACCCGAAGAACACGGGCCAGGTCGACGCCAAAATCAGTCAGTCCATCAAGAAGACCTACTTCGACAACCTCAAGAACTACGGCTACTTCACCCATTTCCTCCTCGGCAAGAAGGATCTTGAGGTGCAGGCTCCCCAGAAGTTCCAGGCTTCCATCGCTGACGGGAGGGTCAGCTACCGGTTCTACGTGCCCCTGGGCATCCGCCTCGATGCCAAAACCCCCCTGGCCGTATCCTTTTACGACGACAGTTTTTTCACCGATATGGAATTTGTGAAAACATCACCTGTCATCGTCACCGTCACCGACGGCGGCAAGGCCACCTGCACCTTGCGGCCCGAACGGTCCAAGACGTACTACGGCGGCTCGGTGACTCCCCTCTACGCCTTTATCGCCTGGAGCCCTTCGTGAAATCGCGCGCCTCGATACCCGTGACGGTACTGACGGGGTTTCTTGGCTCGGGAAAGACCACCCTGGTCAATCGGCTTCTCAAGGAACGCCCCGGGACAAAGTTCGGTTTGGTGGTTAACGAATTCGGCGAAGCGGCCCTCGAGAGCCAACTGCTCGAGGTGCGCAAGCAGCCGCTCTACGAGCTTCCCTCGGGGTGTCTGTGCTGCGTGAGCGACGGCGACCTGAAGTCGGCCCTCGACGCGGTGGCCAAGAGAGACGCCAAGGTGGGCCACGTTCTGGTGGAGGCCTCGGGCCTCTCGTCGCCGGGGCCCCTGCTGGGAGTCCTGACCCAAGACGGGCCCTACCACCTGAGCGGCGTCTTCTGCCTGGCCGACGCCACGAGCTTCCTGGACCATGAAAAGGAGTTTCCGGCCCTGCGCCGTCAGCTCTCGTTCGCCGACGCCGTCTTCCTCACCAAGACCGACCTGGCCGACCCCGAAACCATCGGAGCGGTCCGGACCCGGCTCGGCGGCCTCAAGCCGGGGGTGCGGATCTTCGACACGGCACAGAAACTGCCCTGGACCGCCCTGTTTGAGACCAGCAGCACCGACGCCGGGGAACCCGAAGAATCCGGCCCTAGACCGGCCAAAAGATTCTT
>JAHFSN010000119.1 GCA_023265735.1 Spirochaetaceae bacterium
GATGTCCCCCGAGCCGCCAAAGAAGCGAAGCCGCTCCCCAAAGGACGAGCGAAGCGAAGTCCAACTGACAGGAATTTGGTGTCGAAAAGATGTAGCCGACGGAGATCGGGGATGATGGTGGCCCCGAAGCGAGCGAGGCCCCCGGAGCGTAGCGCAAGCTACGTGAGGAGGCCGAGCCGAGCCCGAGGGGTCGCCAGCGCCCCGAGATCCGAGGCTACCGGGACTCGCGTTCTTTGCGTGCCTGCACTTCCACAGTAAACAGAGCCCACGGCACGGCGCGGAGCCGTTCGCGGGGAATGGGAACCCCGGATTCCAAGCAGTAGCCGTACCGGCCCTGATCGATCCGGGCCAGGGCGCCCTCGATCAGTTTGAGTCTCTTGGCGTCGACGGCGTCGAGGGCATCAAGATTCTTCTTTTCCAGGGCCTCGGAAGCCACATCCACTTCATCTCCAGGAGGTGCCAGGTCGGCGTCTTCTGCAGGGGTTTGATCCACAGCCAAGTGGCCGAGAAGACGCGCCCGGTGGGCCAATAGTTCTGTCCTCATTTCTTCCAAAAAAACGGCGTCCACGGTGAAATCCTCCTGAAGGGCCTACGCGGCGTACAACTTAATACGTGTCGCGATGGAATTCCAGTCCCAACCCCCCTCGGAAACAAAAAAAAGTTGACCCATTCGGTTTAGTTTGAATCCAGGCGAATTCTCAAGGAAGCAGGGGAAGAACGGACTCCAAAACTCGCGGCAGGTCCGCCAGGGATCGGATGACTCCGTCGGCTTTCACGGGGACGTCCTTGGGCTCGTCGCCCTGCTCGTACCAGATGCAGGGAATGCCCGCGTTTCGGGCGCCTCGGATATCGCTATTGAGGCTGTTCCCAATCATGATGAACCGGGTCGACTTCGGGTGTTTGGAGAAGACCACCTCGAAGATTTCCTTCTTCGGCTTGCCAATTCCGTAGTCCCCGGACACGGTAATGCTGTCGAACAGATCTTCGAGACCCGACTTGTGGACCTTGGACCACTGCAGTTCGGGGGCCCCGTTCGTGAGGATGGCGAGGGCGTAGTCTTTCTGGAGAGCCGTCAGCACGGGCCTGGCTTCGGGAAACACGTAGTACCGCCGTGCCCGTAGGTCGGCGAAATCAGCCGCAATAGACCGGGCCAACTCGGGGTCGTGGAAACCATGTTCATCCAGGGCCTGGAACCAAGCGTCGAACCGGTATTGGGAAAGGGACCGCCTCAGGTCGTTCAGGGAGGGGTGGGCCCCCCCGAATTCGCCCCAGAGTCCCTCCTGGGCGCTGATGCCCACCATGCGGCAAAAATCTGCACTGGGAAGCCCATCGAAGGCCGCCTGACTGGTCCGCTGAAAGGTCTTCCCAAAGACTTCGGGATCCAGGCCCAGAAACGCGGTGCAGTACCGCACAGTCTCGACCGTCATTCGGTCTTGGAGGATGAGGGTGTCGTCGAGGTCGAAGATCAAGACCGTGCGAGGCTTCACACGCGTCCTACCGTGCAGGTCGCCTTGACGAGCCCCGCGGCGCCCCCCAGGTCGACCACCGCGTAGAAGGTTCCCTTGTAGGGGAGGGAGAACACCACCTCGAGCTGGTCGCTCTTACCCCCCTCGCCTTGGTACTTGATGCCGCGTCGGTAGTTCTCAAAGTTGAGGGGGTCGAGCAGCCGGACGTAGGCCGGAGCATCGAGTTTGATCCTGATCGTGTCCCCAGGGCTGCCCGAGATCTTCCAGTTCAAGAATGTCATGGTGCTTAAGTTAGCCGGACGGGGAGCCTAGGGCAAGACCAGATATGCCGGGTCACCCGAAAAAGGAACGGCAGAGTTGCCCTTCCAGTCGAGTTCTACCTTCAGGTTGGACGCCGTGACGACGGTTCCCCGGCCCAGCACCGTTTCCTTCTTGCCCTGGACCCGGCGCAGTTCGACCTGCTGGCCTTCGTGGGGCTGAACCTTGGTGAGGGGTTCCAGAATAACCTTGGTGCCGAAAACGTTGGTGACCGTCCCGTAGAGCTGGGTGGTGGAAGTGTTGACCGCGGGCTCTTCGGCGCCCGAGGCGACCAGGGTGTCGATGCTGTCGAGGACTTTCTTGTAGTCGTTGTCTCCCCTCGCTATCCTCTGGGCCGAATCCCGGGCCGAGGCCCCTGAATCTCCCTTCAGATAGTTGGTGTAGGTCAGCACATCGTCGAAGGCCCTTTTGCGCGCGATGGCGGCGTTCCCGTCGTCCTGGGTCTCCTGTTGAAGCTCCTGCCAGTGGACGTCAAAGTCGGGGAAGAGGGAGAGCCCCGTCTCGGAGCCGAAGGTCGAGACAAACCGCTCCCGGGCCGTCTGGTAGTCGGAAGTGAAGAGCTTCTGAAGGGTCTGGGCCTTGGTCTTCCAGGGAGTCAGCTCGGCCACGGTCTTTTTCAGTTCAGCCACCTTGGTCGACAGGTACTGGGCCTGGACCTTGGTTTCGAATCCTTGGGTCTGGCTCTCGTTCAGCTTCCCCACGAGGTCGTCGACGTGTTGCTTCAGCGCGTCGGTATCCGCCAGGGCCTGTTTCCATTTGGCGTCGGTGACCGCCAGATTCTGCTGGGCCTCGGAAAGCTGCAGGGCCGCCAGGGCCTGTTCCTTCTTGGCCTGGGCCTTGAGGGCCTCGATCTGGGCGGAGGTTTCATTCTTCGATGTGGAATCGCCGAGGGACGTGACGGCCGTGTCGAGGGCGCTGGCCAGGGCGCTCTGGGCCTGGGCCCGGGTGCGGACGGCTTCGCTGGTCGAGGCGGAAGCCCGGGCCAGCACCTGGCGCAAGGTGACGAGGGCGGTCTGGGTCTTGGGCCAGTCGCTGGCGTCGAAGGCCACCTTCACGGCACCCATGGCTTCGTCGGCCTGCTGGAAGAACGCGTTGAGCTCGTCCCTTTCCTTCTTCAGCAGCTCGAGGTTGGCCGCCTGCGAACTGAGCTGACTCTGGAGGTCCTTCTCCCTCTCCTTGGTCTGCTGTTCGATGTCCTTGCGTAGCTTCTCCTGTTCGGTGACCGTGGCCTGCAACTGGGACTGCAGGGCGGTGACGGCGGCGCTCCGCTGATCGATCTCGGCCTGGACCTGCTTGCGGTAGGTTTCCAGCCGGGAGTTGAACTCAGCGTTCTTCTGGGCCTCAAATTCCTTCAAACGGCGAGTGATTTCCTCGGTGCTCAAACCCTCGGCCTGGAGCCGTTTCTTTTCTGCGGCAATGGCGTCGGCCAGCTCCAGGGTCAGCTGCTTCTCTCGTGCGGCGATCCGGGTGTCGAAGGACTTCTGGAGGTCGGCCTTTTCCGCCACGATGCGCTCCATGTCCCCTTTGATCTTGTCGATTTCGGCGTTCTTGGCGGCCAGTTGGGCCTTTGATTCTTCGAGAACTTTGGCCAGCAGTTTGGACTCGGTGGAGAACAGTTTGTCGGTCTTGAGCTGAAGACTCTGCTGCCGGGTTTGAAAGTACGCGTTGGCCCCAAACCAGGCCACGACGATGAGGGTGACCGCCGCCACGTTCACCAAAATCGGAAAGAGGATGCCCCTCTTCCGGGGACGATAGGTCTCGGCGTCAACATTGATTCGATTCGAACTCACGGCCGCTTCGATCTGGGCGAGAATCTGGGCCTTTTCGTCTTCACTGTAGACGCCGGTGAGGAGTTCGCTTTCCAGGGTGGGGAGCTCGGTTTGGTTCATCTATTTCAGTATCGGCGCGGGAGTGCCGAGAATGAAGCGGTGAGCATCCGACTTAAAATCTTGTTCATAGTTATCCCTCTCATGGTGACAACCCTGCTGGTCACGGGCTTTGCCGCCGTGTTCTCGGCAGAGACCGGAATTACCCGGGTTGCCATCGACTTCCTGGGATTCAAGGCCGAAGAGCTCAAGAAGAACGCGGACAACCAATGGAGTCTGCTGGTCAGCAACGACCTGAGTGGAAACGCGGAGTACGTGCAGACTACCAAGAAGGCTGTGGAAGGGTTTGCCCAGAGCCTGATCCGGTCGGAGACCGAACTCATCTTTGCCCTGGACGACCACGATCAGGTTGTGATGTCCACGCGTCCCGTCAACTTCACCGACGCGGAACGACAAGACCTCGCCAAGACGCGCAGTTCGGGAAAGACGGGGTGGCTCAGGTTCGTAGCCGAGGGGAAGGAGCGGGTGGCCCAGGTGTTCCCCTTCGCCCCCTTTGGCTGGACCATCTGGGTGAGTGAGGCCCGGGACTCCTTCTATCAGGGCGTCCGGGAAATCCAGCAGCAGAACTACGTCATCTTGGCGGGATCTCTCCTCTTTGCCTTCGTCCTCCTCCTCTTCTTCAGCAGCTACCTGACCCGGCCCATCAGCAAGATGGTCCGGACCATGCGAGAAATCATCGAGGACAACAACCTCGACCGCCGGGTCGATGTAGAGTACCGGGACGAGATCGGCCGGATGTCTCAGACGTTCAACGTCATGCTCACCGAACTCAGCCGGGCCTATGGGCAGATCAAAAACTTCGCCCTCCAGTCGGTGCTGGCCCAGAAGACGGAACAGAGGATCCGCAATGTGTTCCAAAAATACGTGCCGTCCGACGTCATCGACGAAGTTCTGGGAAACCCCGCGTCCATGCTTGTCGGGGAGAACCGGGCCATTTCGATCTCGTTCAGCGACATTCGCAGCTTCACGACCATCAGCGAGAGCCTAAAACCCGATGAACTGGTCCAATCCTTGAACCGGTACTTCAGTTTGATGGTCGACGTCATCATGGAGAACGGCGGTACCGTCGACAAATATATCGGCGACGCCATCATGGCCATCTTCGGAGCCCCCGTGAAGGGTTCCAACGATGCCCTCCTCTCGGTGCTCGCGGGGATCGGCATGGCCGGGGCCCTCGACGAGTTCAACCGCGAGCAGGTCGCCCGCGGAAAGGTGGAATTCCACATCGGGATCGGCATCAACTTTGGTATCGTGACCGTGGGCAACATCGGTTCCGAGAAGAAGATGAACTACACTGTCATCGGCGACGGCGTCAACTTGGCCAGCCGGCTTGAGGGTCTCACGAAGAAGTACAAGCAAATCCTCCTGTTCAGTGAGTCGGTCTACCAAAGGGTGGGCCGCCACGTGTGGTGCCGGATGCTCGACAAGGTGGTGGTGAAGGGCAAGACCTTGGGTGAAAGCATCTATACGGCCCAGCTGAGTTTGACCGAAGCCGAAAAGATTGGCTGGGCCACCTGGCACTCCGGACTGGAAGCCTACTACGCCCGGGATTTCCTGGGGGCCCGCACCCTGTTCCGGGAAGTCTCCGACCGCTGGCTTCCGGGAGACGTGATGTGCCAGGAATACATCGACCGCTGCAACCACTGGATCGATTCGCCGCCCCCCGCCGGGTGGACTGGTCTCGAAGTTATGCATGAAAAATGAATAATCTCTAAAATCTCATCTTTACAGAATTGTCATCGAGGCGTACACTCCTGAAAAAAGTTGAGGTATGCCATGGCATCCAAGAAGAAACCAGAGGGACTGCAGATCGTCCTCTGCCAAGTGCTGGTCGCGTTTCTGACTCTTATTACCCTCGTGCCCCTGATGGCTTTCATGGGCCTCAGTAGTCCCATCCTAGAGCTCGCCATCGGCGTGATTGTCTTCGGGGCTTGGTTCTTGGTCATCTCCATGATGGCCCCCCTCTTCGAGAAGCGCGAATTCGGACGCGATTCCGAGTAGCTCCATGACCGACCGCGGACTGATCGAACGGCACTATGAGGCGGTAGACGAAGGGTTGCGTCTGAGCAAGTCCCGGGCTCGAAAGCTGGAATTTGATACAACTCTCCATTTCCTCGACAAGCACATGGTTCCCAAGGCAACAATTCTCGAACTGGGGGCCGGGCGCGGAGCCTATTCTTTGCACTACGCCCGACGTGGGCACCGGGTCCTCGCCACGGATCTGCTCAAGGCCAACGTTCAGGCCATCCAGGAGCATTTGGAGGACGAGGGCCTCACGTCCATCGAAGTCCGACAAGCCGACGCGACAAGGTTGGAGTCTCTCTCGGACAGGGATTTCCAAGCTGTCCTTTGCCTGGGTCCCTACTACCATTGCCGTACCCGGGAGGCTCGCCGTCGATGCCTCTTGGAGTGCCGAAGGGTGGTCGCCGACCGGGGGCTCGTGGCCGTCGCCTACATGAACCGCCACTTTGCCATCGGCAACCTCCTGCAGATGGGGGTTACGCTGAGGCGCGAACACTACGAGTCCCTCCTCCAGGTGGACAACACAAGGACCGACTACCCCGATTCCTTCTTCAACATCGCCCACTTCACGAGTCCCGAAGCCGTGGAAGCCGAGGTTCGTTCCTGCGGCTTTGAAGTCATCGAGCACGTGGGCTCGGACGGACCCTACGACTACTTTCCTTCGGCTCTGGACGCCCTCGATGAAGAGGCCTTCTACGATTTCTTCTCGTACCACCTCAAGACCTGCACCCAGCCAGGCAACCGAGGCGCCAGCCAGCATGGCCTGGTCCTCCTGAGGAAAGTCTGACCGGGTAGGGCGGGCCGGAGCGAAGAACTACTTCCGGAGGTAATGCCGGATCGCTTCGACGGCCAGGTGGTGGTCCTCGTTCTGCTTGAGGCCCGAAATCGTCAGAGTCCCGACGATTCCCGTTCCCCGGACGATGATGGGAAACGACCCTCCATGGAAGCAGTACTCCGTTTCGCTCA
>JAHFSN010000003.1 GCA_023265735.1 Spirochaetaceae bacterium
GTGTTACGAAAATGTACTAAATTGAAAAACAACCAAATATCGTCGTTTTTTATCGTTATATTTTCGTGAGAAGCGTTTGGCGGCCAATTTTCCTTCGTTTTTTTGGGCAGTTCTTTCAAAGGATTGACGCGATCCCCTCATTCTGTTTTAATTTCAGCAATATGAGGAGCCTACAAGACCTTTGGAAGCAAAGGTTCTATTCCAGCCTTGACACCCTGTACCGGGCAGCCGGTCAAACTCTCGACCTCGGCCAGGTCATTGCCGAAGTTCCCCCGAAGTCCGAATTGGGAGACCTGGCGTTTCCCATGTTCAGTTACGCCAAGGTGCTGCGCCTGGCTCCCCCCCTCCTGGCCCGTCAAGTGGCCCAAACCCTGGAACCCTTCACCGCCGAGGCGGAGATCTCCCTGCTGGGGCCCTACGTCAACCTGAAGTATACACGTCCCAGCCTGGTGAAGTCCGTCATCGACCAGGTTCTGGGGGCGGGTGCTTCCTGGGGAAAGACGAAGGCCTTCGAGGGCGACCGGGTCATGGTCGAGTTCTCCAGTCCGAACACCAACAAACCCCTCCATATCGGGCACCTGCGCAACAACGCCCTCGGCGAGGCGACCAGCCGCATTTTGGCGGCCAACGGGGCCCAGGTTCACAAGGTTAACCTTGTCAACGACAGGGGCGTTCACATCTGCAAATCCATGCTGGCCTACCAGAAGTTCGGGGAAGGAAAGACCCCCGAGTCTGAAGGCGTGAAGCCCGACAGGTTCGTCGGGGACTACTACGTGAAATTTGCCCGCTGGGCCGAATCCGACCCCTCGGCCGAGGAGCAGGCCCAGTCCATGCTTCAGGCCTGGGAGGCGGGCGACCCCGCGGTGAGAGCCCTTTGGAAGACCATGAACGGCTGGGCCCTCGACGGCGTCAGACAGACCTACAGGCGGCAGGGTATCGGGTTCGACCAGCTCTACCGCGAGAGCGAAACCTACCTTCTGGGAAAGGACGAGGTCCTCAAGGGTCTGGCCAAGGGCGTCTTCCGGAAACGGGAAGACGGCGCCGTGGTGGTGGATCTCCCCTGGAAGGATAGGAACGAGGACGAGCACAACGCCGTGAAGGTGATGCTGCGCCCCGACGGAACCTCCATTTACATCACCCAGGACCTGGGCACCGCCATCAACCGGCACGCGGATTGGCCGTTTACCCAGCTGGTCTACGTAGTGGCCAACGAGCAGGACTTCCATTTCCGAGTCCTCTTTCACTGTCTTCAGGCCCTGGGCTACGACTGGACCAAGAACCTGTACCACCTGAGCTACGGCATGGTGAAGCTTCCCGACGGCAGCCGGATCAAGAGCCGGTCGGGGACGACGGCCGACGCCGACGATATCCTCGACGATCTTCGGGACGGCGCCCTGGAGGAGATCCGGTCCAAGGGCCGGGAAGGCGAGGTGGACGACCCCGTCCAGACCGCCGAACTCATCGCCCTGGGGGCCCTCCATTACTTCCTTCTCCAGGCAACGCCCAGCAAGGATATGATCTTCGACCCCCGGGAGAGCCTCTCGTTCAATGGCAACACGGGGCCGTACCTCCAGTATGTAGGGGCCCGGATCAGTTCCATGGAGGCCAAGGCCGGCGGCCTGGGCGGCCAGCCCTGGGAACCAGAGCAGCTCACGACCCAGGAAGAGTGGGACCTCGTGAAGCTTCTGGCGCAGTTTCCCGACGCCGTCGAGGATTCAGGCCGGGCCAAGGACCCCAGCATCGTGGCTGGCTACGCCTACGACTTGGCCAAGGCCTACAGCAAGTTCTACCACGACCACCCTGTCCTCACCGCCGAGAACCCGGCCCTGGCCGCCGGACGCCTCAAGCTGTCCTCGGCGGTCCTTCAAGTCTTGAAGAATTCCTTTGAACTGTTGAATATACCTTTCCTGCGAAGCATGTGACGCAGGATCGAAGGGGGAGCGCGATGGCAATGGTCAAACGACCGGGCAGCGAGGGTCTCTACGACCCGCAATTTGAAAAAGACTCCTGCGGCGTTGGATTCCTGGCCCATATCAAAGGCCAGAGAAGCCACAAGATCCTTCAGGACGCCTCGCAGATCCTCTGCCGAATGGATCATCGGGGCGCCCGCGGTGCCGAACAGAATACGGGTGACGGAGCCGGTATCCTCACGGCCCTTCCCTGGGAATTCCTGGAAAAGGTCGCCAAACGCGACGCGGGGATCACCCTGCCTCCCCGGGGATCGTGGGCTGCCGGTCTGGTGTTTCTGCCCCAGGACTCGGCCCAGAGGAAGTCCTGTCAGGACGAATTCGCCAAACTCGCCCAGGCCCAGGGACTCCAGGTGCTGGGCTGGCGCAAGAATCCCGTGGACAACTCCCTTCTCGGGCCCACCGCCAAGGCGTCCGAACCTTCGGTGGAAACCCTGTTCGTGGGGGCCCCGGCCGGACTCGACGCCGAAGGTTTCGATAGGAAGCTGTTTCTCGTCCGCAAGAAGGCCGTCCACACCCTGCGAGGGAAGGCGGCCTTCGATCCGGACTCGTTCTTCTACGTGTGCAGCCTTTCGACCAAGGTGATTGTCTACAAGGGGATGCTCACCCCCGATCAGGTTTGGTCGTACTACCAGGCCGACCTCGACGACCCGGAATACGTGACCCACTTGGCCATGGTCCACAGCCGTTTCTCCACAAACACCTTCCCCAGCTGGGACCGGGCCCAGCCCTTGCGGTACATGAGCCACAACGGCGAGATCAATACGGTCCGGGGCAACATCAACAAGATGTTTGCCCGGCAGAAGACCCTGAAGAGCCCGCTCTTCGGTCCCGACCTGGCCCAGGCGTTCCCCATTATCGAACCCGACCTTTCGGACTCCGGAGATTTTGACAACGTGCTCGAGCTGCTGCTCCTCGCGGGCCGCAGCCTTCCCGAAGCGGTCATGATGATGATCCCCGAGGCGTGGCAGAACCACGGCGGCATGGATCCGGTCAAGAAGGCCTTCTACCGCTACCATAGCGCCCTCATGGAACCCTGGGACGGCCCGGCGTCCATCAGCTTCACCGATGGACGGGTCATCGGCGCCGTTCTCGACCGCAACGGTCTGAGACCCAGCCGCTTCTACGTGACCAAGGACGACGTGGTCATCATGGCTAGCGAGGTCGGTGTGGTCGACGTGCCCGAGGCCAACATCCGCCAGAAGGGCCGGCTCCAGCCCGGAAAGATGTTTCTGGTGGACTTCGAGCAGGGGCGGATCATCGACGACGCCGAACTCAAGGCGTCCATCGCAGGCCAGAGGCCCTACGGCGAATGGGTGGCCCGGCAAGAGATCAAGCTTGCCGACCTGAAGAGTTCCCACGTTCCGGCGTCCTACGATGCCAAGACCGTCGAAGCCCGGCTCAAGGCCTTCGGCTACACCATGGAAACCCTTGAGATGATCCTCAAGCCCATGGCCGAGGCCGGCCAGGAGCCCCTGGGGTCCATGGGGAACGACACGCCGCTTGCGGTCCTCTCGGAGAAGCCGCGGATCATGTACGACTACTTCAAGCAGCTCTTCGCCCAGGTGACCAATCCGCCCATCGACTCCATCCGCGAAGAGATCGTCATGAGCCTGGAGTCGTACATCGGTCCCGAGGGAAACCTGCTGGACACCTCGGAAATCCAGGCCCACCGGCTGTACCTTCCCAGCCCCCTGCTGACCAACGACAGACTGGCCGCCTTGAAGCACATCGGCGTGAAGGCCTGGAAGACCAAATCCATCGACATCACGTATCCGAAGGCCGAAGGGGAGCCGGGGCTGCTCAAGGCTCTGACCCGGGTCGCCAACGAAGCCGAGAAGGCCCTTTCCGACGGGTACTCCCTGGTCATCCTCAGCGACAGGGCCGTGGGCCCCGACCGGGTCCCGGTTTCGGCGCTCCTGGCCACCGGAACGGTCCACCACCACCTGACTCGGCTGGAGAGCCGCAACCAGATCGGCATCGTCGTGGAGTCCGGGGAGCCCCGGGAGGTTCATCACCTCTGTATGCTCGTCGGCTTCGGTGCCGGCGCGGTGAACCCGTACCTCGCGTTCGAGGCTCTGGAGAAGCTGCTGGTCGAGGGCCTCTACGAAGGCGAACAGACCCTGGCGGATCTTGAGGACCACTACGTCAAGGCCATCGCGAAGGGAATGCGCAAGGTCTTCGGCAAGATGGGCATCTCGACCCTGGAAAGCTACAAGGGCGCCCAGATCTTCGAGGCCGTGGGGCTCGACCCCGAAGTCGTGTCCAAGGCCTTTGCGGGGACCGCCAGCCGCATCCAGGGCGCAGGGTTTGAGGTGCTGGCCGCCGAGGCCCTGAGGCGTCACGCCCTGGGCTGGCCCGAGGGCAACGAGAGCCCCTTCGACTCGCTGCCCAACCCCGGCGACTACCACTACCGGTTCGGCGGCGAGAAACACATGTGGGACCCCGAGTCGATCGCCGACCTCCAGAGGGCCGTGTGGCAGGAGGACCAGGCCGCCTACGACAGGTTCGCCGCCCGCCAGGCCGAGCGCTCGGTGACCCAGGCCACGCTCCACGGCCTGCTGAAGTTCAAGCCGGCCCAGGCTATTCCTCTCGACGAGGTGGAAGCCGCTTCGTCCATCGTAAAACGGTTTGTCACCGGCGCCATGAGCTACGGCTCCATCAGCAAAGAGGCCCACGAGACCCTGGCCATCGCCATGAACCGGCTGGGCGGAAAGAGCAACACCGGCGAAGGCGGCGAGGATCCGGCCCGGTTTGCCCGGCTGGCCAACGGCGACAGCAAGCGGTCGGCCATCAAGCAGGTGGCCTCGGGGCGCTTCGGCGTCACCATCCACTACCTGTCCAACGCCGACGAAATTCAGATCAAGATGGCCCAGGGTGCCAAGCCCGGGGAGGGCGGCGAGCTTCCCGGCCACAAGGTGGATGCCGCCATCGCCAAGACCCGGGGGTCGACCCCCGGCGTCGGCTTGATTTCTCCGCCGCCTCACCACGACATCTACTCCATCGAAGACTTGGCCCAGCTGATTTTTGACCTGAAGAACGCTAACCCCAAGGCTCGGATCAGCGTGAAGCTCGTGTCGGAAGTTGGGGTGGGCACCATCGCCGCTGGGGTGGCCAAGGGGCACGCCGACCATATCCTGATTTCCGGCCACGAAGGCGGCACGGGGGCCTCTCCCCTGACCGGCGTCAAGAACGCAGGGTTGCCCTGGGAGCTCGGCCTGGCCGAGACCCATCAGACCCTGGTCATGAACGATCTGCGTAGCCGGGTGACCCTCCAGACCGACGGCCAGCTCAAGACAGGCCGCGATGTGGTCATCGCCGCCCTCCTGGGCGCCGAGGAGATGGGCTTCTCCACGGGGCCCCTCATCACCCTGGGCTGCATCATGATGCGCAAATGCCACAAAAACACCTGTCCCGTGGGCATCGCCACCCAAGACGCCAAGCTCCGAGAACGGTTCAAGGGAAAGCCCGAGTTTGTCGAACGGTTCTTCGGCTTCGTGGCCGAGGAGGCCCGCCGGGTCATGGCTTCCCTGGGAGTCCGGACCTTCAACGAGCTGATTGGCCGTGTGGATCTTCTGGAAACCGACGCGGCTGTGCTCCACTGGAAGAGCCGGAACGTCGACCTTTCGAAGCTCCTGCTCCCGGCCCGCAAGCCGTACCCCGAAGCGGGACTTTACAAGACCATGGACCAGGACCACGGCCTGGATCACATCCTCGACAACGAACTGATCCGGCAGTCCTTGTCCGCTTTGGAAAAGGGACAGCGCGTCGAGTTCTCGGCCAAGATTGCCAACATCAACCGGTCGGTGGGGACCCTGCTCAGCCACGAGATCACCCGGCGGACGGGGGCCGAGGGCCTTCCCGACGGCACCATCAACGTTCGGTTCACCGGGCACGCGGGCCAGAGCTTCGGGGCCTGGCTGGCCAAGGGAGTGACCTTCCACCTCGACGGTGATGCCAACGACTACGTGGGCAAGGGCCTCTCCGGAGGCCGCATCATCATCGCCCCCCCGGTAGATGCCGGGTACAAGCCCAGCGAGAACATCCTCCTGGGGAATGTAGCTCTCTACGGGGCTACCAGCGGCGAGGCCTTCCTCAGGGGTATCGCTGCCGAGCGGTTTGCCGTGCGCAATTCGGGGGCCACGGTGGTCGTCGAAGGCGTCGGGGACCATGGGTGCGAGTACATGACCCGAGGCGAAGCCCTCATCCTGGGGCCCACGGGCCGCAACTTTGCCGCGGGAATGTCGGGCGGCGTGGCCTGGGTCTGGGATCCGAAGAACCAGCTCAAGGACAACATCAACCGGCAGATGGTGGAGATCGAGGAACCGTCGGAAGCTGACCTCGCGCGGATCAAGGAACTGGTTCAGAAGCACTACCAGCATACGGGTTCCGACGTGGCGGAGTCTCTGCTGGCCACCTGGGAAAAGGCCCGCCAGGAGTTCGTCCTGGTCATGCCCGTCGACTACAAGAAAGTTCTCCTCAGCCAGAAGCAAGCCGCTCCCGTGGAGGTGAAGTGATGGGCAAACCCACCGGGTTTCTCGAATTTGAAAGGCAGAAGGTCAAAGATAGGCTCCCCCTCGAGCGTCTCAAGGATTTTGGGGAGTTTCTGGTTCCCCTGAAGGACGCGGAACGCCGGAACCAGGGGGCCCGCTGCATGGACTGCGGGGTTCCCTTCTGTCAGTCCAGCTACGGCTGTCCCGTGGACAACCTCATTCCGGAGTGGAACGACCTCGTCTACCGGGGCCAGGACGAGGAGGCCTTCCGGCGGCTGCGCAAGACCAACAACTTCCCCGAGTTCACCGGCCGTGTCTGTCCCGCCCCCTGCGAGACCGCGTGCGTCCTAGGCGTCACGTCTCCGGCGGTGACCATTAAGGACAACGAGGCCTGGATCATCGACAACGCCTACGAGAAGGGCTGGATGGTCCCGCGGCCCCCTCAAGTTCGAACCAAGAAGAAGGTCGCGGTGATCGGTTCGGGTCCCGCGGGCCTGGCCGCCGCCGACCAGCTCAACCAAGCGGGCCACTCGGTCACGGTCTTCGAGCGGGCCGACCGCGTGGGCGGGTTGCTCATGTACGGAATTCCCAACATGAAGCTCGAAAAGAGCCTCGTCGACCGCCGGGTGAAGATCCTGAAGGACGAGGGTGTGGTCTTCAAGACCGGGGTTTGGGTGGGGCGTGACGTGAAGGCCTCCGACCTGGACCGCGACTTCGACGCCATTCTCGTGGCTACCGGCGCCACCCGGCCCCGGGACTTGACGGTGCCTGGCCGCCAGTTCAAGGGTGTTCACTTCGCCATGGACTTTCTCACCGCGAACACCAAGAGCCTCCTCGACAGCAACCTGAAGGACGGCAAGTACATCTCGGCCGCCGGAAAGAAGGTCATCGTGATCGGCGGCGGTGACACCGGCAACGACTGCTTGGGCACTTCGCTTCGCCACGGCTGTTCGTCCCTCGACAACTTTGAGGTTCTGCCCCAGCCGTCTGAGGGCCGTACCGAAGAGTTTCCCTGGCCCACGTACCCCCGGCTGTTCAAGGCCGACTACGGCCATTCCGAGGCTGTGGCCCGGTTCGGAAAGGATCCCCGCACCTATTCGATCAGCACCAAGGAGTTCCTGGGCAACGAGAAAGGCGAGCTCACCGGTCTGGTGACCGTCGACGTTTCGTGGACCAAGGACGAGAAGGGCGCCTGGAAGATGGCCGAGGTGCCGGGGTCCGAGAGGACCTGGCAGGCCGACCTCGTGTTCCTGGCCCTCGGATTCCTGGGCCCCGAGGAGGAGCTGGTCAAAGAACTGGGCCTCGAACAGGATCCCCGGTCCAACGTGAAGGCCGCCTACGGGCAATTCAAGACCAACAATCCCAAGGTCTTCAGCGCCGGAGATGCGCGCCGCGGGCAGTCGCTGGTGGTCTGGGCCATCCAGGAGGGCCGGGGCGCCGCCCGGGAGATCGATAAGTATCTGCGAACGTGATCGGTGTGTTGAGCTTGTCCGAGTGGTGAAAGGACTGGAGTTTTGGCAAAGCCAAAACTCCGAGGGGCTCGGCATAGCCGAGCCCCTGGACACTTTGAGGCCCCTGTGCTATAAACGACTCTGCAATTTTTTCATTTGAGGAAACCTATGTACGCTCTGGTAGAAATCAAAGGACACCAATTCAAAGCCGAAAAGGGAACGGTCCTTCAGATCGATCGAGTCGCCGCCGAAAACGGTTCGGCCCTCGAATTCGACACCGTCCTCCTGATCAGCGATGACAAGGAAGTCAAAATTGGTGCCCCGTTCGTGAAGGGCGCCAAAGTCAAGGCCACCATCAGCGGCACGGCCCGCGGTGAGAAGGTGATCTCGTATAAGTACAAGAGGCGCAAAAGCTACCACCGCACGGTGGGCAGCCGTCAGATGTACACGCTGATCAAGGTCGAGGACATCGTCCTGGCATGATCCGCGTTTCGATCTCCCTCTCCGACGAGGGGGTGATCGGTTCGTTGATGGCAGAGGGGCACGCCGGGTTTGGCCTCAAGGGCACAGACATTGTCTGTTCGGCGTTCACCGTTCTGCTTCGGACCTTTGCGCGTTCCGTCGAGGCTTCCACCGGGTTGACCTGGGAGGCCCGCGACGCGGGTCCTGGCAAGTTTCGGCTGGCGGTGACGGCAGTGATGCCGGCGGCAGCTGAGCAGTATCGAGGCTGGTGCGAGTTTTTTCTTCGCGGCCTTGAAGACCTGGCAGGCGAGCAGCCTCAGCAGGTTCAGATCGAATACGGACCGAGGTCCGGGAGGTTGTTCCATGGCTCATAAAAAAGGCGCAGGCAGTTCCAAGAACGGACGCGATTCGAATCCTAAGATGCTGGGCGTCAAGCGCTTCGGCGGTCAGGAAGTGAAGGCCGGAGAAATTCTGGTCCGCCAGAGGGGGACCAAGTTCCATCCCGGCGAAAACGTCGGCTTGGGCCGGGATCACACCCTCTTTGCCCTGGTGAAGGGTGCTGTGTCGTTCCTGGAACGCCGCGGAAAGAAGACCGTCAACATCGTTCCCGCCGCGGAGTAACGATCCCCCTTGGAAGGCTTCGTCGACGAAACCACCATTGAGGTTTCTTCCGGCCGCGGCGGCGCGGGATGCGTCTCGTTCCGGCGGGAGAAGTTTGTTCCTTTCGGCGGGCCCGATGGGGGCGACGGGGGACGGGGCGGAGACGTCGTGTTCCAGGTGAAAGAGAATCTGAAAACCCTGGCCCATCTTCGGATGCGCCGGGTGTTCAAAGCCCAAAACGGGCTGCCGGGCGGCGGCTCGAAGATGCACGGCAAAGACGGCGAATCCGCCTACGTGTATGTGCCCCCGGGGACCATCGTCCGCGACAAGGCCACCGGGGAAGTTCTCCACGATTTTTCCTCAGACACCTCACCTCAGTGGGTCTACCTCACCGGCGGCCGGGGCGGCCAGGGAAACTGGCACTTCCGGTCCAGCAAACATCAGGCGCCGCGGTACGCCCAGCCCGGGATGCCCGCCCAGGAAAGCCAGATCGTGGTCGAACTGAACATGATCGCCGACCTCGGTTTCGTGGGGCTTCCCAACGCCGGAAAGTCGACACTGCTCACCCTCCTGACCAATGCCACCCCCAAGGTGGCTCCGTATCCGTTCACGACCAAGATTCCCAACCTTGGCGTGATGCGAGTGTACGACCAGGACGTGATTCTGGCCGATATTCCCGGGATCATCGAAGGCGCCTCCCGGGGCCTCGGACTGGGGATTCAGTTCTTGAAGCACATTTCCCGAACCAAGGGACTGGTCTTTCTCATCGACCTCTCCGAAGAGACCTACCTGGAGACGTTCTCGACCCTGACGCTGGAACTTCAGGAGTTTTCCCCCGAGCTTCTGGACAAACCTCGCGTGGTCCTTGGGTCCAAGGTCGACCTCGACGAGGACGGGAGCCGCCTGGAGGCCCTGCGCCAGGCGTTGCCCCAGGAAACCGTTCTGGGCGTTTCGAGTTTTCATCGCGACGAACTCGACGATATCCGCCGTGAATTTCTCCGGCTTGCCGAGAAAGAGATGATCCTTTGAGGCCCAGGAAGGGATGAGAACTGTCATCATTGGCGGGACGTTCAATCCCGTGCACATCGGGCACCTCATGCTGGCCGAAGAAGTTCGGCTGCAGGAGGGGTTTGAGCGGGTCGTCTTCATCCCTTCCAACCGTCCTGCCCATAAGGTGGTCGATGGAACCACCGTGGATCAGAGGCTTGAGATGCTGAAGCGGGCTCTCGTGGGCTACGATGTCACTCTCGAGACCTGCGAGCTGGCCCGGGACGGCATCAGCTACTCCATCGATACGGTTCGCTACCTTCTGGAACATTACACCCTCACCGACAGGCCGGCCCTCGTCCTGGGGGACGATCTGTTTGAATCGTTCCAGACCTGGAAGGACGCCGTCGAGCTGAGCCGCCTCGCCGAGCTCCTGGTGGCCCATCGGCGCTACGCGCACCGGCTGGAGAGCCCGTGGCCCCACCGCTACCTGAACAACAAGCTGCTGGAGGTCTCGTCCACCGAGGTTCGGCAGAGGGTGAGGGCAGGGATGGCGTGGCGGCCCCTGGTTCCCGCAGCCGTTGCCCAGTACATTGAAGAACAGCATCTGTACATTGAAACTCAACACCCGCAGGCAGAGAGTCCTCGTCCATGAGATCCAAGAACCTTTTTGATCCCAGCCGTCTCCTTCTCGTCTTCATCGCACTTCTGACCCTAGCCGTCTGTGTCTACGTGTTCTTTCAAGTCAGGACCGACAGGGTCAAAGACTCGGTGGACTCCGGCAAGACCCTGGCCATCTTGTTTACCATGACCGACCAGGGCAAACCCCTGTTCAACCAGGTCGTTCTCTACAATCCCCAGACCCACAAGACGGCCTTCGTGGACGTGCCGCCCGAGACCGGTTCCTTGATAACCTCTCTCGCCCGGGTCGACGCGCTGTCGGCGCTCTATAAACCGGACGACCTCAAAGACTACCTGGCCAAGGTGGGGCAGCTTACCGGGCTCACGGTTCCCTTCTACGTCACCATGACGACCGACCAGTTTGAGCGTCAGGTGGACCTCCTCTCGGGCATCGAGCTCTTCGTCCCCACGGCCATCGAAGAGGTCAAGGCCGATCCCATGACCTTGATTCCTTCCGGCAACCTGCTCCTCGACGGGACCAAGGCCAAGGAATACCTCGTCCACCAGGACGAAGGCGAAGAGATGTCCGACCGCAGCGCCCGCCATCAAAAGATCCTCCAGTCCCTCCTCCGCCGCTGGGGAGAACAGCAGGCGTTCCTTCTCAATGACGAGGTCTTCCCCCTCTTTTTCCGAAGCGTCAGTACCAACATTGAGGACGTCGGTTTGAAGACCTTTGTCCGAACCTCGGCCGGCGCCGATTGGGAGCGGGTGGTCTTCCAGCGGGTCTTGGGCACCGAGCGCGTCGTCGATAAGAATCGGCTGCTGTTTCCCCACTACAATGGAACCCTGCTCCTGGAGACCGTCCGTCAGGTGGTGGAGGGCTTGGCCAACAAGGACGCCGATCAGCTGGCCAACGGAGCCCTGACCCTCGAGATCCTCAACGGGACGACCCGGGCGGGGTTGGCCAGCCGTACGGCACTTCTCCTGCGCAACTTTGGATACGAGGTGCAGTCCGCCAAGAACTCCGAGAACGTCAGTCAGGCCGAAACGACCATCATTGACCGGACGGGAAACCCTGAACAGGCTCAGAAGCTAGCGGATCTGATCCGCTGCACAAAAATCATTACCCAACCCGACGCCCCGGGGTCGGCCCAGATCACCGTAATTCTGGGAAAGGACTTTGACGGCCGCTATGTCCGATAACAACGAACTGAAGATTGAACTGGGAAAATTTCTGGAAGACGCCAAGGCGCGAAACGTGGTGGTCCTCGATGTGCGCGAATCGTGCTCCTGGGCGGACACGTTTGTGATTGCCACCTACAACAGTCAGGGTCATCTGAAGGGATTGGTCCAGGAGCTCGATGCCTGGGCGTCGACCCACTGGGGTTCCGTGCCCCGGCACCCCAAAAAAAACCAGGTGAACGAATGGCTCCTCGTCGACTGGGACGACACCATCATTCACCTGTTTTCTGAAAACTCCCGGAACTACTACGAATTGG
Organism: Spirochaetaceae bacterium; assembly: GCA_023265735.1. Taxonomy (GTDB): domain Bacteria; phylum Spirochaetota; class Spirochaetia; order JABEVK01; family JABEVK01; genus JAIFLN01. The sequence goes on from JAHFSN010000003.1 coordinate 12,081, forward strand.
AAAAGCTGTGGTTCACCGCTAAGGTTCTCTACTCCACGAAATCTTAAGACTCGAAGTCGTCGTATTCGAGGTCGTCGGTTTCGTCCTCAAGGTCGTCTTCGTCCTCGTAGTCGTCGAAATCGTCCTCGTCTTCCAGATCATCGTAATCGTCGTCGAATCCTTCGTCCTCGTCCTCGTCCTCAAAGTCTTCGTCGAGGTCGTCGTCGTAGTCACTGTCGTAGTCGTCAAAGTCTTCGTCACTGAAACGATAGGAAGCCATGAACGTACCTTTGTTCAGAAATGTCGTCGGGCCCCACGAGCCTTTGTAGCTGGAATTTAACCGCAGGCCCAGGGACTGTCAATACAAAAAACAAGAATGACCCTTTGACAGAGTTCGTCAAAAAAGTATAATCATTTCCTGTCTTATTCGGTCGCGGAATCCTAACCGTCGGCGGGGTCCTAAGGCGCTCAGAATTTGCAACTTCCTTGGTGTCGGTTTACAATGTGCCGAAAAGGTAACCGCCTGGAGGATGGCACATGACGATCACCGACATCAGGATCCGTAAAGTTGCGGGTGAAGGGAAACTTAAAGCGTACGTCACCGTGACCTTTGAGAGTTGCTTCGTGGTTCACAATGTCAAGGTCATCCAAGGGGAGAGCGGGGTTTTTATCGCGATGCCCAGCCGGAGGACCAAGAACGGTGAATATAAGGACGTGGCCCATCCGATCAATACGGAGTTCCGGGCGCGCCTTCAGGAGCAGATTCTCGAAGCCTACGACCAGGCCGCCGATGCGCCTGCGGCCGAAGACGAAGAAGAGTGAAGGGCTAGCGCCCCATTGGGACGTCGCCAAGTTGGCAAGGCTCCAGATTTTGGTTCTGGCATTCGCAGGTTCGAGTCCTGCCGTCCCAGCTATTTGAGCGCAAGGAGAAGAGAATGGAACAAGTGACCCTGGCCTTCCAGGACCGCAAAGAGCTGAAGAAGTCGGCTTCCCGGAGGCTGAGAGTGTCCGGCCGCATCCCCGCCGTCGTTTACGGGCAGGAGGGAGCGGTACCGATCTCGGTGGACGCACACGAATTTTCCCACCGGTTTGCTTCCTTTGGAGAGAATACCGTCATTAAGCTCCAGAACGGCAAGACCGTTTACGAAGTTCTGGTGAAGGACTACCAAGACGACATCCTGTCGGGCCATATCCAGCACATCGACTTTTACCACGTGAGCGCCACCAAGACGCTCCACGCAAAGGTTCCCGTGCACCTCGTGGGTACCGCAGCCGGAACCCGCGAAGGCGGCCTCCTGGAACGGGTGAGCCACGAAATTGAAGTGGAATGCTTGGCCAAGGATATCCCCCACGACGTGAAGGTGGACGTTTCCGCCCTCGGGATGAACGACAGCATTTACGTCCGTGACCTGAAGTTCGCCCCTGGGATCAAGGTGCTGACCAACATCGACGCTGTGGTGGCTCACGTGATCAGTACCCGGAGCCTGGACTCGGTGCCCGAGACCGAGACCGCCGGTGCCGAAACGGCCGAAGGCGACGCTGCGGCCCCCGCGGCTGGTGCCGCTGCGGCGGCCCCCGCGGGCAAGGTTCAGGAGAAGAAGGCCTGATTCGACTGGTAATGGGTCTGGGAAATCCCGGACCCCGTTACCGTTTGACCCGGCACAACGCGGGTTTTTGGTTTCTCGATCGATGGGCTGGGTTGCTGGGGCTTTCCTTTCGGAAGCCTTGGTTCCAGCCCTTTGAATTCTGCGAGACCCGTCGGGGAAGCAATCGCCTGGTTCTGGTGAAGCCCTTGACTTTTGTGAATCGCTCCGGGCTGATCCTGGAACGCGTCCTCGGGAAGTTCGACGCTGCCCCCGGCGATCTTCTAGTGGTCTTTGACCAGATGGACCTTCCTCCAGGACGCCTTCGGATGAAACCCCATGGCTCTTCCGCGGGTCACAATGGTTTAAAATCGATAGAGGCGGCCCTGGGGAACCAAGACTACCACCGCCTGGCCCTCGGCGTCGGCAGACCGACCCGGTCCGACGAGGTGGTGGACCACGTCTTGGGCGGCCTGTCCGCCGAAGAAGCGGCGGCCACCCAGACCCTTCTGGATTGGGCCGTTCCGCTGGCCCATTCGTTGTGGAGCGATCGATGGGAGGTCCTGATTCATGCCTTCAACCAGCGCGACCGCCATCCTCCTTCAGACCCTCGGTGATTCCGCGGCGACCTGGTTGGATGCCCGGCCCTGGGGAGTCGCCTACTCGGGAGGCCAGGATTCCGCGGTTCTCCTTTGGGCGCTGAGCCGGATTGCGGGTGCCGGGCGGTTGCAGGCCCTCCACGTCGACCACGGCTGGCGGTCGACGGAAGAACGGGAACGGGAATCCCAGATCGTCCAAGCTTGGTGCCAAACGCTGGGGGTCAATCTCTGGCAGTTTCCGCCCCCTTCGGCGGCCCGGGCCACCGAACAAGCCGCCCGGATCCATCGGTACCGCTGTTTCCGGGAGTTTCTGTCCCTCCATCCCCAGTCCCCCGTCTTCTTGGCCCATCACGCCGACGACCAGGCGGAAACTATCCTCATGCGGATCCTCAAGGGACGATCCTGGCAGGGCTTGGGTGGCATCTCCATGCACCGGGGTCCCTTCATTCGGCCCATGCTTGGTCTTCCGCAATCGCTCCTGGCCGAGGTGGCCCGGGAACAAGCGATTCCCTTTCACGAGGACTCGACCAACGCGGACGACGGTCCGACCAGAAACTTTCTGCGGCTCAGGGTGTTTCCTCTTCTGCGTGAACGATTTCCCCGGGTCCGGGAGTCCTTGGGGGACCTGGCCCTCGCCTGGAAGCAGCTGGCCCCTTCGTCCCTTCCCGATCCTGCGTGGCGATTCTTCCGGGACGGGGCCGAGTGCAGTGCTTCGACCTGGGACCAGTGGGGCCCCCTGGTGCGCCAGGCCCAGCTGCTGGCCGTGGCGGCGAGGGTGCGGGAGTCGCCCTCCCTGAGCCGACGATTCCTCGAAACGGTTTCGACCGAAGGCCGCACCTCGGCGGCGGGAAACGGTTGGCGCTGGCGGCGGGTGGGGCGGGTGGTCCGATGGGAGGCGATTGCCGCAAGCGGCGTCTTGGAGTACTTTGTCAAGGCTACACCGGGAGTTGTTTACGATCTGGGATCGTATCGGTTCAGCTGGACCGCGGATACCCCCCCCGGAAGTCCTTCTTCGGTGCTGAGAGTCCCTTCGGTCGATCCGGCCCTTCCTTGGGTGTGGAGGTCGCCGGTTTCTGGTATGTCACTGAGTTCGACGGAGGGGCCTTGGGACCGGAAGGCCCGGCACAGACGGCTGGGTGCCCTGGAGCCCGATCGGTGTGCTTTGGTGATTCAGAACGATCAGGTCATTGCGGTCGTTGACCCTTCCGCAGGCCGGATTCGCTGGTTCGATTCCCGACGGGAAAAATTGAACAACACGGGTATTTTTGTTACGTTAGTAACACGGAGCGATTATGAACGATGATGACGATAAGGAGAACAAGGGCCAGAACAATGGGTCCCAGCCTCCTTTTGATTTCCGAAAGAATCGGTTTGCTTTGGTCCTCTTTTTGGTGGTCATTGGACTCTTGGCGGCCATTCTCTTTTCCAACGACTTCAACAGCGGCCGAACGATTCCGTATTCCACATTCCTGGAGTACCTCAACAAGGGCGACATTGACGCGGTGGAAATTCTCGACCAGGCGGAAATCACCGGGACACTGGGTTCGCGTTCCGGCAATCTGGTGACCTTCTCGACAAAAATCCCCTATCCCGACTCCGACCTGATTCGTCTCCTCAAGGAAAAGAACGTCCGGATCTCCGGCGGCGTCAGGGCCCTCAACCCCATGATCGTCATCCTCCAGTTCCTGCCTTGGACCATTGGCATCATCTTCATCTTCCTGATGTACCGGCAAATGCAGGGGGGAGGGGGAAAGGCCTTTGGTTTCGGGAAGAGCCGGGCCAAGAAGTACAACGACAAGGGAAAGAAGATCGTCTTTGCGGACGTGGCAGGACAGGAAGAGGCCAAGAACGAGCTCCAGGAAGTGGTGGAGTTTCTCAAGAATCCCGATCGGTTCACGGCTATCGGCGCGAAGATCCCCAAGGGCGTCCTCCTCGTGGGTATGCCCGGTACCGGAAAGACCCTGATGGCCAAGGCCGTGGCGGGCGAGGCCGGAGTCAACTTCTATCATATGTCGGGTTCTGACTTTGTGGAGATGTTCGTCGGCGTCGGAGCCAGCCGGGTGAGGGACCTGTTTGAACAGGGACGACAGAACTCGCCGTGCATCCTGTTCATCGACGAAATCGACGCCGTGGGGCGCACCCGTGGCGCGGGCTACGGTGGGGGTCACGACGAACGGGAACAGACCCTCAATCAGTTGCTCGTGGAAATGGACGGGTTCGACACCAAGGACGCCGTCATTGTCATCGCGGCCACCAACCGGCCCGACGTTCTCGATCCCGCGCTCCTGCGGCCGGGCCGGTTCGACCGCCAGGTCGTCGTCGCCATGCCCGACGTGAAGGAAAGGGAAGCCATCATTCGCATCCATGCTCAGAAGATCAAGCTCGACGAGACAGTCGACCTGAACAGGATCGCCAAGGCTACCCCTGGCAGCTCGGGGGCCGACCTGGCCAACATGGTCAACGAGGCAGCGCTCTTTGCCGCCCGACGGGGGAAGGTGGAAGTCGGTATGCAAGACCTGGAGGAAGCCCGTGACAAGATCCTCATGGGGGTGGCCCGGCGGTCCAAGGTCATCCAGCCGAAGGAAAAGCTGGCCACGGCGTACCATGAAGCCGGCCACGCGCTGCTCCACTACCACCTGAAAGACACTGACCCCCTGCACAAGGTCTCAGTGGTGCCGCGAGGGCGGGCGCTGGGTGTGGCCTTTTCGTTGCCCGACGAAGACAAATACAGCCGTGGCAAGAACTGGCTTCTGGATCGAATCAAGATCTGCTACGGAGGCTACGCCGCCGAAGAGCTTGTCTTCGGGGAGACCACCACCGGCGTTCAGAACGATTTGGAACAGGCCACGACCCTGGCCCGTCGGATGGTTACGGAATGGGGGATGAGTGAGAAAGTGGGGCCCATGGCCCTGGGCTCCGAGGGCGAGCCCATCTTCCTCGGCAAGGAGATTGCCACCCACAAGGACTATTCGGAAGAGACGGCCCGTACCATCGACGCTGAAATCCGCCGCATCCTCTCCGAGGGTCTCGAATCGGTTCGCCAGATTTTCAAGACCCACCGGGATCAGTTGGACAAGTTGGCCAACGAACTCGTTGTCAAGGAAACCCTGGACGATGACGAAGTCCGCACCCTCCTAGGCTTCCCCCCGCGGGTCGCCGTCGCGGCGGAATAGATGAATCGGCTCACCTTCCTCGTCCTGGGTACGCTGGCGGCAGTGTCGTTGCCTGCCCAGGAGTTGGGAAGGAGCGAGCAGCTTTACCGGGCGTACCTATCGGAGACCGTCAGGAGGGGACTCCCCCTCCTGGGCCGGGAAGATCTTTCGTCCCCCTATTGGCCGGACCTTGATCGGCTCCGTACCGACGCGGCAAGCCTTGAACCCGGTGGCGATACCGACCTTGTTTCCGCGTGGATGGACCTGCAGCAGGGGCAGAAGGACGCGGCGCTGGAAGCCTTACGTCAAGGCTGGCCCCATCCACCGGTGAATCGTCTCGGTCCCCGGGATTGGGGCGAGGCCCTCTTTTTTGCATGGGACACTCAGGATCCGGAATGGACCCCGGCCTGGTTGGCGTGGGAGGGCAAGGCGTACAGTCCGCGCGGCCTGGTCCGGGGGATCGAGGGCTTGGAAGAGACCGATCCGTCGGCCGTCGTTGGGCTGCTCACCCAGGCCCTGGAGCTGTATCCGGAGGACAGACGTTTCCTTCCCCTCGTGGCCCGCTATCCAGAAGCCGCCGTTTCCGGAGCTGGGCTGATTGCCCGAGACCTGAAGCTGGGTGGCTGGTCAGACGCGTCCCTCCGGGTCCTCTTGGACCGGAAGCCCGAGGTCCGCGAGTCCCTCGCCAAAGCGGGTTACAGTCCGGCCCGTCTCGACGCAGCCCAGTCGCACAACTACGCAACATGGCTGGCCTCGGACCAGAAGCAGCCTCCCGCCGAAGGAGAGTGGTATTGGGACGCCAACCGCGATGGTTCGGAAGAGAGCCGGCTGGTCGTCCAGGGGGGACAGCTGGTTTCCTGGTCCCGGGACACGTCCGCGGGGATCTGGGCGCTTTCCCTCGCCGATGGAAAGCCAACTGCGGTGATCGAGACGAGGGCGGGCGCCACTTGGACGCTACAGTACGAGGCGTACCCCTGGGCCCACTCCCTGTCCTATAGCTGGGGTTCGCATCGAATCCTCTACAGATTCCGGCCTCTGGCCCAGGCGGTTCCTCTGTGGCCGGAGGAACGGTTTCTCGCGTCGGTCAACGCCCTGCCGTCCGTCCTGGCGGACCTGTGGCTTCCCCTGGATTCCCGGGCCCTGGCCCAGGGCGCCGCTTCGGTGGAAACCTGGGACCAAGCAGTGAGGACCCAAACGGTCTACCTCTATCGGGGGCAAGTCTGGCTCTCGGTGGAGGACACCAACCGGGACGGTCGAGACGACACCTGGAGTTACTTTCGGTCCGGAGCTCTGGTGTCGGTTTACCGGGACCTCGAGGGGACCGGAACGGCAAACCTCAGGGAGCTCTACGAAAAGGGTCTCCTGGATCAGGTGCAAGTGAAGGCTGAGACGGGCCGGAACACAGAATTTGTCTTGTTTCCCGAGGGTGTTCAGCTTTGGGATCCCCACGGTCAACAGCGGCCCCTGGAAAGGCTCTTCCTCTGGCCGGGGCAGGGCCGGTTGACGGCGCTGGTCTTTTCGGGTTCTTCTCTTCCATGGAACACAATGCCCCAATGGGAGCCTCGCCCGTGAAGATTCTTGCCGCAATGCTACTTGTCCTCGGAATCACCCTCCTCGGCTGTCGGACGGCGCCGGTGGCGCCCGGGAAAGCCCAGGTGCCCGAAAGCCTTCCCGAAGCCCTCCAGAAGGCCAAGAGCGAGCTCGGAACCGGGAATGTGGGTGTCGCCTGGACCGTGGTTGCCAACCAGGCTCAGTCCACGGAAGAGAAGGACGTCTTTCTCAAGACCGTCCAAGAGGACATTGAGAAGCAGAGGCTTCAGGCCCTCAAGGACGGAAAGCTTCAGAAGGCCCAGGATCTCGAGGCCACCCTTTCCCTCATTCGAACGGGCACCTGGACGGCGCCGACTCCCAGTTTTTCCGAACCAACCGTTTCCACGGCCACAGACTGGCTGAAGGGGACGGCGACCATCGTCGTTAACCGGGGCCTGAAGATCGAGAACGGGGCTTCCCAGCCCGATATCGTCATTGGGTCGGGTTTCTTCATCTCGTCCGACGGCTACCTTCTGACCAATCACCATGTGATTGAATCCGAGGTCGAGCCGGGTCCCAGCGTGAGTTCCCGGCTCTCGATCCGGCTGCCCGGTTCTAAGGGAGAACGTCTCCCTGCCAAGGTGGTCGGCTGGGACCGCAACCTGGATCTCGCGCTGTTGAAAGCGGAATACAAGCCGGACTTTGTGTTCACCATTGGAACCGGTCTTGACCCTATTCCCGGCCAGAGACTCCAGGCCCTGGGCTCTCCGGGGGGGCTGGAGGCGACGCTGACCGAGGGAATTGTGTCGGCAACTCAGAGGCCCCTGCTGGCCATCGGCGAGGTGATGCAGATCGACGTGCCCGTCAATCCCGGGAACAGCGGCGGACCGCTTGTTGATTCCAAGGGCCGGGTGGTCGGCGTGGTCTTCGCCGGCATCCGAGACTTCCAGGGTGTCAATTTTGCCATCCCTTCGTCCCTCGTCCTGAAACTTCTGCCCCGGCTCCAGGCCGGAGGGAGGGCCATCCTCCCCTGGATCGGACTGGGGATTCAGGAGGACCAGCGCGGGCTCGAGGTGCTGTACGTGACGCCTCGAGGCCCCGGAGACTGGGCGGGAGTCAGGGTCGGTGACCGGGTGACAGGAGTGGCAGGTCTTCCCGTAAAGGAACTGTCGGCGGCCCAGGTGAAGCTCCTGGACTTCGGTGTGGACGCCGTGGTCCCCCTCGACCTAGTCCGAAACGGAAAACCGCTTCGGCTATGGACAAGGCTGGAACCCCGTCCCGAGTTCCCCCTCAAGGACGCGGCCATGAACGACCTGACCGCCCGGGTGCTGCCCATTGCCTTCGGAGTCGTGGTCGACGACTTGGCGTCGGGTGTGGACAGGAAGTTTCGGGTAAGCCGGGTCTGGCAGGGAACCGCCGGGGAGGAACTGTCCCTGGCCGAGAACGATCCTTTGGAGGTCCTCGACTGGGTGGCCGACACCAAGAACAATGTTCTGGTGACCCGATGGAAAGTGAAGCGCCGTCTGGGGGGCTACCTTGAGTCCTACGTGCAGTTAGGCGTGCCCTTCCAATCGCGCCTTTTTCTTTAAGGGACCAGAGGTTAAGTCAGTCCCGACCTGGCCGGCCGCTTGAAATTCACGGGCGGCTCGGATACAGTGGCGCCATGCCCCATCCGATCTCTCTTATCCGGAACTTCTGCATCATTGCCCACATCGACCACGGAAAATCCACCCTGGCCGACAGGTTCATTCAGCGGGCGAAGATCATCGACGACCGGAATTTTCAGAATCAGCTTCTCGACAATATGGACATCGAGCGGGAGCGCGGCATCACCATCAAGAGTCAGGCGGTGTGCCTCCCCTATACGGCCAAGGACGGGCAGGTCTACAGCCTGAACCTTGTCGACACCCCCGGTCACGCCGACTTCAGCTACGAGGTGAGCCGGGCCATCGCCAGCTGCGAGGGGGCCCTGCTGGTCATTGACGCCACCCAGGGTGTCCAAGCCCAGACACTCTCCAACCTCTATATGGCCATGGAGCACAACCTCGAGATTATTCCCGTCATCAACAAGATCGACATGCCCGGGGCCGACATCGAGCGGATCAAGCACCAGATCGATCACGACCTAGGACTCGATTCGGACATGGCTATCCCCGTGTCGGCGAAGATGGGACTGGGAATGGACGAGCTTCTCGAGGCTATCGTGGCTTACATTCCGCCTCCGAAGGGGGACGACGACGCTCCGCTGCAATCCATCATTTTCGACAGCCACTTCGATCCGTTTCGAGGGGTCATCATCCACGTTCGGAATTTCGAGGGAACCCTGAAGGAAGGCGACACGATCCGGCTCTTCAATACCGGCGGGGCCTACGTCGTGGAAGAGGTCGGGTACTTTCGCATCGTCCTGAACCGCACCAAGGTGCTCGGTCCGGGTGAAGTCGGCTACATCATCGCCGGCATCAAGAATATCAGCGACGTCAGGGTTGGCGACACGGTGACCAACGACGCCGCCCCTTGTGAGAAGGGGCTTCCCGGGTTCAAGGATGTGAAGCCCGTGGTCTTCTCATCTCTGTATCCCATCGACGCCAACGACTACGAAGAGCTCGGAAAGGCCCTGGAAAAACTTAAGCTTAACGACGCGGCGCTCATCTACGAGAAGGACAGCTCCGTGGCCCTGGGGTTCGGGTTCAAGTGCGGTTTTTTGGGGCTTCTCCACCTCGAGGTGGTCCAGGAGCGCTTGGAACGCGAGTTTGACCTGAGCATCATCCTGACCAGCCCCTCGGTCCAGTACAGCATCTTTCCCCGCAAGGGCGACCCGTACTTCATCGAGACCCCGGCGGCCTTCCCCGACCCCACCACCATCGACCATGCGGAAGAGCCCTATATCCACGCCACCATCATCACTCCCACCGAGTACCTGGGCAACCTGATGACCCTCTGTACCCAGAAGCGGGGGGCCCAGACAAACATGACCTACCTGGACCCGACCCGGGTAGAACTCCGGTACGACATGCCCTTGGCCGAGGTGCTCTTCGATTTCTATGACAAACTCAAGTCCATCAGCCGGGGCTACGCCAGCTTCGACTACGACATCGCGGGGTTCCAGCAGACCGACTTGGTCAAGCTCGACATTCTCATCAACGGAGAACCGGTGGACGCCCTTTCCATGCTCGTCTTCAAAGGCAACGCCTACGACCGAGGCCGCCGGGTCTGCGAGAAACTTCAGGACGAAATTCCGCGCCAGCAGTTCAAGATCGCCATTCAGGCGGCCATAGGTAACACGGTGATCGCCCGGGAGACCGTCAATGCCTTCCGGAAGGACGTGTTGGCCAAGTGTTATGGCGGGGACATCTCCCGCAAGCGCAAACTCCTCGAAAAGCAGAAGGAAGGCAAGAAGCGGATGAAGATGGTGGGAAGCGTGGAACTTCCCAAGAGCGCTTTCCTTTCGGTGCTCAAGACCGGCGACGACGACTAGGCCGCTGGGGTCCCGCCCATCCGTTCGGAAATCCAGCGCACCTGGGTCAGCACCCGTACCAGCCAATCCGTCGCCAGCCGCGGATGGGGGTCGGGGAAACTAAAGGTGAGGTAGTCGGCTTCCCGAAGCCTCGCCTGCAACCGGGCCCACACCGACGGATCGGACGACTCGTTGAGCGCCTGGAAGTCCGAGAGAATTTCGCTCCAAAGAACCCGTTCCTTCCTTAGCCAGGTTGCCGCCTGGACAGACGCGGGGGCTTCGGCTTCCTCCGGCCGGTTTGACGGTGGACTAGGAGGGGGAAAAGACCCCTGCCACGGCGGGAGTCCCAACGGCAGCCCCAGGTTCTGCCAAACCCAGGTGCGGTGGGCCTCGGCGGCAGCTCTTTCCGCAAGCAGACCGGCGTAGCTTTCCAGGACGGGCGTTGTCAGCCAGCCCCGCCGCACAGAGCGGAGGCCTGGGCGGTCCCAGGTGCCGACCTGCTCCATGGGGTGCAGGCGGTCTG
>JAHFSN010000120.1 GCA_023265735.1 Spirochaetaceae bacterium
CGTTCTTCCTGCCCCCGGGCATCCTCTTCTTCTATGGATTTGCTAGATTGTGGGCGCGGGCCCGGCATCATCGGGCCTGGACAGACCTCTCCCACCTGGGAGGGGGTCAAGACAGCCTGACCCGCCGATACCATCTGAGGACCGCCCGCTGGCAGGAGGTGCTGGGACACCTGTTCCTCGTGTTCGGCATGGCGGCGAACGGTGTGCTCCTGGCTTGGGCGCTCCACTGGTGGAAGGCCTGAGGTTGTTGTCCTGCCCTTGAAAAGGCTGGGGCTCGGATCTTGCCCTTTTGGCCTCGTCTCGGTCGCGTGCGGTGCTCGGCGTACAGGCAGTACGCCTGCGCTCCGTGCACTTCCTCGACTTTGCCAAAATGCCGATCTCCAGCGCCCAGATCTACACGGGCTTCGCTTCGCTCGCCAGGGCGTTCAACCTTCCCGACACCATGTTAGTTCATCGCTTCGACGGGCTCTTCGAGGGGCTCGGAGGCCCGTTCTTCGGGGGTCCGCTTCTTGGCGTAGTTGACGGTCAGGTGCCGTCCACGGTACTGAATTCCATCGAGGCGTCCAATGACCGCGGAAGCCACGTGTTCCTCAATTTCCACAAAGGAGTAGTTGTCGAGGATCTTGATGTCGCCGATGTCGGCCTTCGACACCTGTCCGGCGGCAAAGAGCAGCTGGACGAGGTCTCGGGGGTAGACCCTTCGGTTCTTTCCGATACTGACGAAGAGGGTGGTGGTGGCCATCTTGCGACGGATTCCGCCCTTGGCGGCAATTTGGCGGAGCAGATACCCGGCCAGGTAGCTCCTCATGAAGAGGGGAACGAGTCTCTTGAAGGCCTTGCGGTACTCCCCCAACTCGGCGGGGTCTTCGTCCTCTCTCATGCGTCGGGTTAGTTCATCTACGATGATTTTCAAATTCGGCAGGTCCAGATCAAAAGGTTCTTGGGAACTCACAGTCATGATCTCCTTGGGCGAAAAAAAGCCGGTGAAAAAGCATAACCGGGGGGTCTTTCATTTGTCAAGAAAATGAAAAAATGCGCCGAAAACCAAACAGGAGGTCCCTATGAAACGCTTCCTTCTAGGCACCCTGCTGGGTATGGGCCTCCTCGTCCTCGCGGACGCCGAGCCGCTGAAATTCCTCTTTCACCAGGGTGATCAATTCCGGTTTTACGGCACGACGATTCAAAACGTGACCATCGACGGCCAGCCCTATCAGAAGAACGTCCTGCTCTACCGCGTCTCGTATTCGACGGCCGAGGCCAGCGCCACGGACGGCCTCTTGCGGGGACATATCAGCTTCTCGGCTCAACCTTCTGACGGCGAGGCCACCGGCATCGACGAGGAATACGATGTGGAGTATCGGTGCGATTCGCTGGGGCGATACACCGTGGATTCCGAGCAGCTGATGCCCACCGTCCGCAGCGTGCCCACCCTCCCAGGGACGGAACTGAAACCGGGAGACACCTGGTCTGCCAGGGGCGAAGAGGTCCACGACTTGAGGCGGAGTTTCGGTGTCGACGCGCCCATCCGGGTTCCCGTCGACGTCTCCTACACCTACCGCGGCACCGTCCTCCGCGATGGTCAGACCCTGCACGTGATTCAGTCCGATTACAACCTGTACAAGCGCACCGGATTCGTGTCTTCGGACCGAGGGTTCTTTCCCGTTCTGCTGTCCGGGTACTCGCACCAAACGCACTATTTCAACGCCGAAAAGGGCCGGGAGGAAGGGTACCAGGAGGAGTACACCCTCGTCCTCACCCTCAACAACGGCCACGTCATCACCTATTCGGGGAGCGGAGAGTCTCGTCTTGCGGAAGCCCAAACCATGGACAAGCCCGCCCTTGTGGAAGAAGTGAAGAAGAGCCTGAAGGACGAGGGGCTCGGCGACGTTCAGGTGAAGGCGACCCCCCAGGGCGTCTCCCTCAACCTCGACAACATTCTCTTTCCTGGAGACTCGGCCCAGCTGGTTCCCAGCGAACAGGAGAAGGTCAGGCGGATCGGCGAGATTCTCCGGCGGTATCCCGACCGGGACATCCTGGTCGAAGGCCACACCGCCGATGTCGTGAGCGCCACGGACCCCCAGAAGCTGAGTCAGGACCGGGCCGCCGCGGTGGGAAATGCCCTGGTGGCGGCCGGTGTCCGGACCCCCGAGCAGATCACCTACCGGGGCTGGGGAGCCTCGAAGCCCCTGATGCCCAACGATACCGAGGAGCATCGCACCAAGAACCGGCGGGTGGAGATCACCTTGCTGGAAAACTGAAGGCGCATTAGAATGGGTCGCATGTTCGACCAGCGCCACTCGGCCCGCTCTGAAGCCGCCACTCCCATCACCTTTCGCCTCGGAGAACGGGAGGCGTCGGGCGAGCTGGTGAACCTTTCGGGCACCGGGGCCCTGTTCCGGTTCCATCCCAGCCTTCCCTTTGGCCCCGAGGCCCTGGGCCAGACCGTCACCTTCACCTCGTCTTACGACGTGGGAGCCTTGCTTAAGCCCCAAGGAACCGTCGTGAGGTACTTCGAGGAGCCCCAGGGCAAACACCTGGCCGTTCGATACTTACCAGACTGACCGGCTTCGGTGTATTCTTTTGGTCCGAGGTTCCCATGACCGCATCCGACGCCTACTACAAGAAAGCCAAAGAAGCCATCCGGCGGGTGGAGGGCCAGAGCGACTCCGACGCCGCCGAAAGCATCCGCGAAGTCCTGTTCTCGTTCCTGAAAGAACTCCCCGAGAACCTGAAACACGACATTTTCAACTTCTACTTTGACCAATACCTGGACAGCGAAGACCCCGCCAAGTCGCTCTACCAGCTCGCCGAAGCCCCCATGGCCATGATCGATTTCATGACCGGTCAGGTGCCCGCGGTGGACGCCGAGTTCAGCGAGGAGGAGTGGGAGATGATCAAGGAAGGGATCAATGCCAACGCCGAGGAGATGGACCTCCGGCTCCTGAACCAGCTGATGGCCGTCCTCGTCGAGAAGAAACGGTACTAGAAACCGTGCACGGGGGCGCCCCGGTGCTGCACCAGGATGATCGGGTCCTGGTCGTCAACAAACCGGCCGGAATTCACGTCCATCGGTCGATGTACGACCGGACCGAGCCTTCCCTGGTCGAAGGACTCGAAACGGCCCTGGGCCGCAAGCTCTATCCCGTCCATCGCCTCGATCGTCCCACCTCGGGGGTGCTGGTCTTTGCCCTGGACCACGAGGCAGCTTCCTTATTGGGAAGCGCCTTCCGGACCCGGGACGTGGACAAAACCTATGGGGCGGTAGTCCGGGGGTGGATGCCGGCCTCCCACGCGGTGTTCGAGGTTCAGCCCGACGTGAAGGATCCCCGCCGCATCGACGCTGAGACGCATTTTCTTCCCCTGGAGCACTTTGAGGCTCCTTGGCCCCGGCGGGGGTTCCCCACGTTTCGCTTCTCGCTGGTCGAGGCCAAGCCCCTCACCGGACGGCGCCACCAGATCCGCCAGCACTGCGACGATTTGCGGCACCCGATACTGGGGGACACGGTCTGGGGCGACACGGGCATGAACGGCTGGCTGGCCCAAGTCTTCGCGTCGGAGGGTCGGACCCTGGGAGGACTCCACCTCTGGTGCCGACGCCTGGTTCTGCCCCACCCCAACGGCGGTATCCTGGACGTATCCGCTCCCCTGTGGCCCGAGGTTCAGCAGCTGCTGGACTGGTACCGAAGCTTTCTCGTGCCGCCACCACCCGTCTGAACGTTATCCCTTGCCCAAAGCGGGCCAAATGGATACTTATTAAAAGATGACGGACCTGCTGATCAAGGAATCGGCCCTCGGTTCCCTGAAATCCGAATTTTACTCCCGAATTGGCCGCTACACGACTTCTGAGCAGGAACTGATCCGCCGAGCCGTCGATTGGGCCGAGGAGCTTCACCGGGAGCAGAAGCGCGCTTCGGGGGAACCGTACATCATCCACCCCCTCCAGGTGGCCGCGATCTTGGCCCAGCTGAAGATGGACGCCGTCACCGTCATCTCCGGGCTCCTCCACGACGTCCTGGAAGACACCACCGCCACGGCCACCGACATGGAGAAGCTGTTTGGTCCCGAGGTGGTCCGGCTGGTCGATGGAGTCACGAAGATCCATATCCTCCACGCCAAGACCAAGAGCGTCCAAGAGGCGGAAACCATCCGCAAGATGTTCTTCGCCATGATCAAGGACCTGCGGGTCATCATGATCAAGCTGGCGGACAAGGTTCACAACATGAACACGCTCCAGCACCTCGGAGAGGAGAAGATCCGGCGGATTGCCCAGGAGTGCCTCGACATCTACGCGCCCCTGGCCGACCGCCTCGGCATGTCCGACATCAAGAACTACCTCGAGGACATGAGTCTCAAGAACCTCGACAAGACGGCCTACTACCAGATCAAGGAATGGATCGATTCGAAACGGGGAGAGAGGGAAGCCTACCTCGACGAGGTGAGGGACAGGCTCGTCGATGCCGCCCGGGACGAGGGGATCGCCGTCCAGGTCGACGCCCGGGCCAAGCACTTCTACTCCATCTACCGCAAGCTGAAGAAGGGGAAGGAGCTCGGGGAGGTGTTTGACATGCTCGGGGTCCGTCTCTACTGCGAAACCCCCACCGAGTGCTACACTCTCCTGGGGGTGGTCCACAAACTTTGGAAACCCATCGAGGGCCGGTTTAAAGACTATATCGCCATGCCCAAGGACAATGGGTACCAGAGCCTCCACACCACCGTCATGGGCGAACACGGCCGGCTGACCGAGATCCAGATCCGGACCTTCGAGATGCACAAGACGGCCCAGCACGGCATCGCTGCCCACTGGATCTACAAGACAGGCACACGGATTGACCAGAGCGAGTTCGCCATCCTCAACCGCCTCAAGACCTGGCAGGAGGCCGGAGAGTCCGAGAATTTCCTCGATGAGGTGAAGGGCGAGCTCCTTCGCGACGCTATCTACGTCTTTACGCCAAAAGGAAAAGTTGTTGAGCTGCCCGTGGGTTCAACGGCCCTCGACTTTGCCTACGCCATCCACACCGAGGTGGGGAACAAGACCATGGCGGCCAAGGCCGACGGGGCCATCATCCCCCTGGGCCAGCCGCTGCGTAACACCCAGGTCATCGAGATTATCACCCATCCGGCCGCCCATCCCCACATCAACTGGCTTCGCAGTGTGACCACGGGCCGGGCCCGGGGCAAGATCCGCTACTGGCTGGCCCACAACGACGAAAACCTGGTCATCGACAAGAACATCGTGGCCAAGACCAACCGGAAGGAGGCGACTCCCCTCCCGGCGCCCGTGGTCCCGGCCCCCAAGCCGGGCGACGATCCGCTTCCGGTCCAGAGGGTCCTCGACGCGTCCAAGGTGGGGGTGCGCATCGAAGACCAGCGGAACGTGCTCATCCGCTTCGCCCAATGCTGCGCGCCGGTCACGGGGGACCCCATCATTGGATTTGTGAGCCGGGGGCGGGGAATCACCATCCACCGGTCCGGCTGCACCAACGTCAAGCATATCCCCGGTATCGACGACCGGCAGATCGAGGTGGAATGGGAGACCGTGAGTCCGTTCCTGACCCGGCGTTTTCGCGTTGTGGCGAAACGGGGCGCCGATCTGTTCAGCGAAATCGAGAGCGCGGTGCGCAAACACAAGGGGCACCTCATCGAAGGCAAGCTCGAGGACGACCACGAGGGGCACCTCATTGGGGCGTTCACCATGGAGATCGAGCACAGGGAAGATGTCCAAAAGATCCTCAAGGCCGTCCGGGCGATTCCCAGCATCAATGTCATTCAAAAGCTGGACTAAGGGGTTTTCGTGAAACCTATCCTTGTTTTGCTTTCCTGCCTGCTCCTGGCTTCTTGCGGCCGTCCGCCGGCGCCGCCGGTCCCCGCCCAGCCCGCCGCGACCCCCGGTTTATCACTGGCCAGTCTGGACCCGACCCCTGACGAGCAAGACTGGGTCAGCACCCGCCAACGGTCGGGCCGGGCCCTGCTGGCGGCGGCCATCCGTGTTCCCGGAGCCTTCGAGGAGGGTGCCGGGGGAGTGAAGTCGGGCCTCGACTGGGACTTGTTCCGCGGTTTTGCCCAAGTTCTGGGACTGAAACCCGAGGTTCAGGTGGCCCCGAGCCTCCAGGGCTTCTTCAGCCACAACGGCGTTGTGCCACCCGACGTGACCACAAACCCCAGCGTCGTCTACGTTCCTGATCGGCTCAAGACCGTCGACCTGTATATTGGCCCATTTACGAGTCTGCCGTGGCGTGAGCGGCTGATGACCGTGGTTCCCCTCTATCCCATGCAGAATTTCCTGGCGGGGAGGGCGGGCGAGGAACTCCATTCGCTGGGCCAGCTGTCGGGAAAACGGATCGCCCTCATCAAAGGCGCCATGCAGGAGGCTTTGCTCCGGGACCTCGCCTCCCGAGAGGGCTTGAAGCTCCATTTTGTGCTCGTCGACCCTGACCAAGACCCCCTCGATCTCGTCGCCCGGGGACAGGCCGACTATACCCTCGACGGGCAGCTCTTCTTTGCTCAGTTCCGATTTCGCATGACGGGTCTCTCCTTGTCGCGATTCGACACCACCCCCGTCCGCGTGGGGTGGGCCATGAAGAAGACGGAGAAACCCCTGGCATCGCTGGTGGGAAAGTACTTTGCGTTGGT
>JAHFSN010000121.1 GCA_023265735.1 Spirochaetaceae bacterium
CGGCGCCGAGACATCAACCCTCGACCCCGAGGGAGAGGTCATCTTCCAGGGTCCCCCCGTCGACGATAGCCTTCTCGAACTGGTTTCCCGGTGGAGGGGGCCCCAACTGCAGGTGCCTCCCGAGTACAGTGCCATCCATGTGAACGGCACCCGGGCCTCAGACCGCGTCCGGAGGGGAGAGGTGATCGAGATGGAGCCCCGTTCCATCGTGGTCCACGACCTCGACATCCTCGCTTGGAACCCACCGGTGCTCAGAGTCCGAATTCACTGCTCCAAAGGGACTTACGTTCGGTCGATTGCCCGAGATTGGGGACGGGCCTCGGGTTTCGGAGCCCACGTGACCCGGCTGCGCA
Organism: Spirochaetaceae bacterium; assembly: GCA_023265735.1. Lineage (GTDB taxonomy): Bacteria > Spirochaetota > Spirochaetia > JABEVK01 > JABEVK01 > JAIFLN01. The sequence continues at coordinate 354 of JAHFSN010000121.1, forward strand.
GGACGGCCGTCGGCCCGTTTCGCCTTCCCGATTCGCCTGCGGAATTCCACGATGCCGCCTGGACCTTCCGCACCCTGGGAATTCCCGTCCTCACAGCGGGCGGACGAAACCTGGAAGCCGTCCGTCATGGTCGCTACGCGGGTGACTGGGTCGAAGGTCTCGAGGCTCAGTCGGCGGATAGGGCGGGTATCCAGGACGACGAGGGAAAGCTGGTGGCCCTGGTGGAGCGCCGACTGAACCGCTGGAACTACCTCTTCGTCGACCAGGGAGCCCCCGAGTGAGGATCCTTCGGTGGACGGACCTGGGAAGCCACAGGGTCCTGCCGGGACCGGTGGCGGCGACCATTGGCGTCTTTGATGGAGTCCACCGGGGCCATCAGGCGCTCCTGGAGGAACTGGTCCGAGATCCCGTTTCGGGAGGCACTTCCCTGGTCGTGACCTTTCGGGAGAATCCCAAGAAGGCCCTGAAGTCCCGGTTTCCCGGGGATTTGATGACCTGGCCAGAAAAGGAGAGGGCCCTGTCCGACGCGGGGGTCGGGGTGGCGGTCATCATTGACTTTTCGCCTAGCTTCAGTACAATGTCTGGAAGGGATTTTTTCCTTCACCTGAAAAAGTCTTTCGTCTTTTCCAAGCTGGTGCTGGGGTGGAATTTTTCCTTTGGGAAGGATTCTGCCACCACCGCTGCGGATCTTGGCTGGCTGGCGGACGCCGAAACGAGGCTCATGATCCTTCCCCCTTTCCGGGTGGACGGACAAGTGGTGAGCAGCTCAGCGGTGCGTCAAGCCATTGCCGAGGGGAACATGACTAGGGCCAGAAACCTGTTGGGCCGCCCGTATGTCTTTCCCCTGGAACCTCCCTTCCGATGGGAAGGCGGCCGTGCAACCGCCTTCCGGAGCGCGGCGGGAAAGATCCTTCCGCCTCCGGGCCAGTATCCGGTGCGTTTGGACGGGCGGCAGACTGTCCTCACGGTGAGTGATGAATCCCTAACCTGGGAGTCTCCCCCGGGGATAGACGTTCATGAAGTTGTGTTTGAGTAAGGAGTACACAATGGCTTTGAGCAAAGAAGAAAAGGCGAAGATCGTCGCCGACTTCGGCGGAACCGCCGCCAACACGGGCTCGACCGAGGTCCAGATTGCCCTCATTACCGCCCGGATCGAGTATCTGACGGGACATTTCAAGGTGGCCAAGAAGGACCACAACTCGCGGCGTGGATTGCTGCAGCTCGTCGGCCAGCGCCGGCGCCTTCTGCGGTATCTCCAGACAACAAACCTCCAGGGGTACCGCGCCCTGATCGAAAAACTTGGCCTGAGAAAGTAAAAGAGGAACCCCATGCATCAAGTACGCCTGAAACTAGGCAACGAAGAGCTGATCCTCGAGACCGGCAAGATGGCCAAGCAAGCCAATGGCGCTGTCTTGGCGACCTACGGCGGATCGGTGGTCTTGGCCACCGTCTGTTGCGCTTCGACACCGACCGAGGGGCTCGATTTCGTGCCGCTTTCGGTGGAATACAACGAGAAGTACTACGCTGCCGGAAAGATTCCCGGCGGCTTCCTGAAAAGGGAGGCCCGACCCCGGGACAAGGAAATTCTTGTCTCGCGTCTCATTGACCGCCCCATGCGTCCCCTCTTCGACAAGAAGTTCGCCCGGGAGATTCAGGTCGTCCCGACCACGATTTCGGCGGACCAGATCAACCCCCCCGACGTGATCGGCATGATCGCGGCCTTCGCGGCCACGGCCATCTCCGACGTTCCCTTCGATGGGCCCATCGGCGCCGTGCGCATCGCCAGCGTCAAGGGTGAACTCATCGTCAACCCTACCTTCGAACAGATCGAGGCCAGTGAGCTCGAAATTGTGGTGGCGGGCTCCGAAGCCGGCATCACCATGGTCGAAGGGGGAGCCAAGGAAGTTTCCGAGGACCTCCTGATCGCGGCCATCGAGAAGGCCGAGGGCTACATCAAGGAGCTGTGCCGCATCCAGCACGAGCTCGTGAAGGCCGTGGGAAAGACCAAGCTCCCCATGCCCAACTTTGCCGAGAAGAAACTGGCCAACGAAGCCGAGGTCCGGGCCTTCGCCCAGCCGAAGATGGAAGTGGCGTGTTTTGTCATTGGCAAGTTCGAGCGGGTGGCAGCCATCAAGGTCGTGGAGTCCGAAGTCCACGCCAAGTTTGACTCGGCAATCCCCGAATCCGACCGCGGCCTCATCCACGGCCTCATCGAAGACCTCGAGCGCGAAATCCTCCGGGAGACCATTCTGGCCAAGAACCTCCGGGCCGACGGCCGGAACACCACCCAGATTCGGCCCATCGCCGTCGAGGTGGACGTCCTTCCCCGGACCCACGGCTCGGCCCTGTTCACCCGGGGTGAGACCCAGGCCTTGGCCGTTTCGACCCTTGGGACGGTATTCGACGAGCAGATCATGGATACCATCGACGGGGACAAGCGCGCCACGTTCATGCTGCACTACAACTTCCCTCCGTTTTCGGTGGGAGAGACGGGCCGCCTGTCGACCGGACGCCGGGAAATCGGCCATGGCCACCTGGCCCAGCGGTCGCTCCAGAACGTCCTGCCCCCCTACGAGAGCTTCCCGTACACCGTGCGGGTGGTTTCGGAGATCCTGGAGTCCAACGGCTCGTCTTCCATGGCGTCGGTCTGCGGCGGCTCCCTCAGCCTCCTGGCGGCGGGCGTGCCCATGAAGCGCCCCGTGGCGGGTATTGCCATGGGTCTGGTGACCGACGGCAGCCGATGGAAGGTGCTCTCCGACATCCTCGGTGAAGAAGATCACCTGGGCGACATGGACTTCAAGGTCGCGGGAACCGAAGCCGGTATCACGGGCTTCCAGATGGACATCAAGGTGTCCAACGTGACCCGGGAAATCATGACCCAGGCCCTCAAGCAGGCCAAGGACGGGCGGATGCACATCCTGGGCATCATGAACAAGGTTCTGGACAAGCCCGCCAAGGACATCTCGCCCTTCGCGCCCAAGATCCTCACCTTGAAGATCGACCCGGACAAGATCGGGTTGGTGATTGGACCCGGCGGCAAGAACATCAAGGCTATCTCCGAAGAGACTGGAGCCCGGATCAACATCGATAACGACGGCACCGTGACGATCTACAGCAAGAACCGCGAAGGCTCCGAGCTGGCCGAAGGCAAGATCAAGGGAATGGTTCAGGATCCCGAAGTGGGACGGGTGTATACCGGCACCGTCAAGCGGATCATGGATTTCGGGGCTTTCATCGAGATCCTTCCCGGCAAGGAAGGGCTCTGCCACATTTCGAAACTCAGCAAGGAACGGGTCAATTCCGTGTCCGACGTGCTGAAGGAAGGGCAGGCGGTGAAGGTTAGGCTCGTGGAAGTCGACAAGATGGGCCGGCTCAACCTGAGCATCGCCGACGTCTGACGGAACAGCGGAACAGAGTGAGGACGAGGTATGGCTGACGACGTCGGTTCCAGCCTCCTTCCTTGTGGGACACGAATCCTGTGGGAACGCGTGCGCGAAAGCCGCACACTTTCCCTGGGATTTTTTTTGCCACGGGGTCGAGGCTCGATCCACCAGAGAAAGCGGGATTGGCGCACCTCGTGGAGCACCTGGTGTTCAAGGGAACCAGGCATCACAGCGCCGCGTCCCTGGCACGGCTTGTGGATCGGGTCGGGGGAGATCTGAACGCCTGGACCGACCGGGAAGAGATGGCCTTCACCTGCACGGTGCCCGCCGAAGACTGGGCCGTGGCGGTGGAAGCGCTCTCCGAGCTTTGCCTGACCCCGACTTTTCCCCGGGACGAGTTCGAACGGGAGAAGGACGTTATCCGCAATGAGATCCTGGCCTCCCTTGAGGATCCCGAAGAACTCTCCTACGAAGCCTACCTGCAGGGCCTCAGTCCTGGACCGTGGAGTCGGCCGGTTGCGGGTACGGAAGAGAGCCTCGACCGGATTTCCACAGAGGATCCCCAACAGTGGTGGAACCAATGGGCATTGCCCTCCCGGCTCACGATCGCCTTTTGCGGCGGGGTCGAGCCGGAATTGGTTGAGGGAGTTCTCCGGGATCGGTTTCAGGACTTGTCGGGCAGGACAGGACAAGACGGGCCGCCGCCGGCCCATTTTTCCCCGGGGCCGCTGCGGAAGGTCTACCGGGCGGCCTCTCAAATGGTCCAGGTGATCGGAGGGTTTCACTTCCCAGCGCCGGCGACGGCGCGTGGGGCCCTCGTCTGGCAGGTCTTTTCCATGCTCTGGGGAGAGACGATGAGTTCCCGCTTGTTTCAGTCCATCCGGGAGCAGCGCGGGTTGAGCTACAACGTGAGCAGTCAGATTTTCGACGCGGACCGGTACTGGGGACTCCAGCATTTCGCCAGCGGCTCGGTCTCGAACACCGCCGTGCTGGTCGAAGCGCTGGAGGACGAGGTCCAGCGGCTCTTCCGGAACCCTCCGTCGGTTCAGGAATGGGAGGATGCCCAGGCTGCGCTCCGGGGCAGCGTGATCCTCGGGTCAGAGCGGACGGAGAACCGGGTGGGGCGCCTGTGGCGCCAGTACGAGAGCTACGGGGAACTGGTGGGTACCGACCAGGTTTGGAAGCTCCTTTCCATCCCCGTGACCCCCGCAGAACGGGACGGCGTGCTCGCCGTTTTGGCCCGGCAGGAACCCAGCCTTTGCGTTTGGGGACACGTTCCCCGACGATTTGTCCTCACCCCCGGGGACTCATGACCGGCCGACCCTGGTGGTTCCTGATCCTGGCAGCCTCTTTGGCCGCTTGCGCCCAGTTCCCCCAGGCCAGGGCCGACCAAACGGGAGAGGCCGGAAGCTCTCCAGCACGGGAAACCCGAGAACCTCTGGCATCTGCTGCTGCTTCGTCCTCGGTGCCCGACGCCCCCCTGCGGGCTGCCCCTTCGGCACCAGCGTTCCTGCAAGGGGAACTTGTTTCTGTCGGGGGATTTCCCCCGCCAACCCCACTCGACCTCGATCACTGGCCCTTCGGTTGGGTACGCGATGCCCAGGCGGAGCGGCTTGGTCTCGTGCCACGTTTCTGGTCCGACCAGAAATCCCTTTGGACCGAGGCCCTCGGTGGGACCGCCGTACCTCGGTCGGTGCGCTTGCTCACCCAAATCCACACCCGGGCGGCCAACGCGGATGAGGCCTTTCGGGCGTCGTGGCGGCTCTGGGGTCTGTATCGGCAGGCGGGACTGAGTGACGAGGCCCGGACGTGGCTGGATCAAGCGGTCCAGGAGAATCCCCTGCCGGTGGCCCTGTTGGACAGGGCCTGGGACGACGTCTTTCGCAGGCGTATCCTCGGTTCTCTCCCTCCGACCATTCCCCCGGGGCCCTGGCCCACCGCCGCGGACGCCAGCAAGGCGAGTCTCCTCCGTCAGAAACTTTTCCTGGGGACAAGGGATCTGGCGGCCCTGGGGGCGGACAATTTCGTCTCGTGTCTCGCCCTCGACAGGGACGACCTCTGGGCAGGGACCTGGAACGGGGCCGTGGTCCGCTGGTCTTTGACCACAGGGCAGACAGACCTCCTCCTGGGGCCGGGCCCGTCGCCGTCTCCCGTAAAGGCGTTGGCAGCCACGTCGTGGTTTCTGTACGCCTTTCAGGACACCCAGCTGCGACGCTACAGCAAGGTGACCGGGGTATGGCGGAGTTTTCCATACCCAGAATCCTGGACAGGTCTTCGCGTCCAGGGCGTTGTGGCCGACGGTGAGGAGTCCCTCTGGGTTGCCTACCTGGGGCAGGGGTTGTGGCACTGGACGGCCGGAGAATGGAAGGCCGTGGACGGGGGCGGCTGCGGTCCGTTCCTGAACGCCCTGGCGTCAGACGGGACGGGAGGATTCTTGGTGGGAACGAAGGACCGAGGTCTTTGGACCTACAGGAAAGAACAGTGGAGCCCCGTGGGCGGGTCCTCTGACCGCGTTCCCACGAATATTTCCGCCTTGGCCCTGGGCCCCGAGGGCTCTGTCGCGGTGGGGACGTGGGGGGAGGGGGTATGGCTTCTCGAAACGGGGCAGTTGCATCCCTTGTCCCTTGCGGGCGAATATGTGACGGGGGTTGCCTGGGGCGATGAAGGCCCGCTCTGGGGCACCCTGGAGGGGCTGGGGGCCCTGCAGAACGGGGTCTTGGTGCGTCTGGGCCCCACCGAGGGCATCTCGGGAGGTGTTTCCTCGGTCGAGTCTTGGGGGGGACGATGGTTGTGGGGAACCATGGGCAACGGTTTGGCGTGGTGGAGCGAACATGAGAATTCTGCGTTATTTCGCTAGGGACATCGTCCTCGCCTTCCTCGTGTGCTTCCTCGT
>JAHFSN010000122.1 GCA_023265735.1 Spirochaetaceae bacterium
GCTTCGGAATCGGCCCAGACCCGGAGCACGTCCTGGCCCTTCTTCAGGGGCTCACCCCTCTTGGCGAGGAATTCCAGGCCCACGTCGGGGAGGACGGTGTCTTCCTTCCTGTTGCGGCCCGCCCCCAGGGCCGTGGCCGCCAGACCGCATTCCAGGGCGTCCCAGCCCCCGTGCCAGCCGTCGCCCGGGGCCGTCAGAACTCCCGACAGCTTGGCACGGCGGACACCGATCTGGGCGTTCAGGGCCGCCACGTCTCCCCCTTGGAAGGCCACGCTTTCTTCCCACTTCTTCAGGGCCGAACCGTCTTCGAGCTTCCGGCGGGCCAGGGCCTCGCCCTCGGCCACGGTCTTCACCGGGCCCCCAGCCACCAGCATCCAGGCGGCCTGACGGTAGGTCAGGGTCATCAGGTCATCGGGACCCTGACCCCGCAGACAGAGCACCGATTCCTCCACCTCAAGGAAGTTTCCCGTCATCCGGCCCAGGGGCTGGCCCATGTCGGTGAGGACGGCCACGGCCCGGCGCCCCAGGCTGCGGGCGGTCTCCACGAGGCTGACGGCCAGGGCCCGGCCCTTCTCCACGGTGTCCATGAAGGCCCCGCGGCCCGATTTGACGTCGAAGACCAGGGCCTCGGCCCCCTCGGCGAACTTCTTGCTCAGGATGCTGGCCGTGATGAGGGGAATGGACTCCACAGTGCCCGACACGTCGCGCAGGGCGTAGAGGAGCCGGTCGGCGGGGACCACCTCGGCGCTCTGGCCCGTCATGATGTAGCCCACCGTATTCAGACCCTCGCGAATCTTCTCCTGGGTCAAGGCGGTCTTGAACCCGGGGATGGCGTCGAGCTTGTCGAGGGTGCCGCCGGTGTGGCCCAGGGCCCGGCCCGACATCATGGGCACCCGCAGCCCGCAGGCCGCGGCCAGGGGGGCCAGGACCAGGCTGACCTTGTCGCCCACGCCGCCGGTGGAGTGCTTGTCGACCAGGGGCCCGGGGACACCGTCGAGATGGAGGACGTCGCCCGAGGCGATCATGGCCCGGGTGAGGAACCCCGTTTCCCCGAAGGTCATACCTTGGAAGTAGACGGCCATGGCCCAGGCCGAGACCTGGTAGTCGGGGATGTCCCCGGCCACGTAGCCGTCGATGAGAAACCGGATCTCGGCCTCGGACAGTTCCTGTCCCGACCGTTTTTTGGTGATGATTTCAACCGCCCTCAATGTACTACTCCTTGAAAAACCAGGGCCGACTTCAGGGGCCCGCCGATGATCCGCTCCCAGGCCGCCAGGGCTTCGACGCTCAGCGAGGCCAGGTCGAGGGGGTCCACGGGGGCGTGCAGGCCCTCTTCGAGGCCCAGAACGGCCGTGGAAAGCAGCGTATCCACGGCGCGGCTCGACAGGGCCACGCCCCGGCCCCGGGCGCAGGTGAGGCACACGGGTTCACCCTCGGGGGGCAGCAGGACCACGGGCTGGCCCGCCAGGGACCGGCCGCACTCGGCGCACGCCGAAAAGTCCGGGGCCAGCCCCGAAAGCTCCAGGGCCCGCCACAGCACCTGCACGTTCAGCCGGGCCACGTCGGCGGCCGCCAACCCCTCGAGGAGCCCCAGCCCCTCGGCGAACAGGTCGTAGACCTCGCACTCCTGGCCCGGCACCTGGGTCTTGCCCAGGACCTCGGACCACACCGAGGCCGTGGCCGACCGGTCCAGGTCCTCGGCCAGGCCCCCGTAGAGTTCCAGGGGCTCCAGGTCGACCACCTTCCAGCTGTCGGCCACGGGGTCGTGGTAGGCCTTGAGGACCACCCGCCGGACCGGCGTCGTCAGAAGCTTGAGCCGCCCCGTCGATTTGGCGGCCCCGTGGGCGATGGCCGACAGCGGCCCCCTCTCCTTGGTCAGGAACCCCACACCCCGGTGAGCCTCGCCGATGGACCAGCGCCTGAGCACCAGCGCGTCGAAGACGTGGTTCCGGTTTCCCATGGGCCCAAGATACCACGGACCGGGACTCCGGGGGAACCGGCACAATCCGACCCCTTGCCGCCCCGGGGGTTCTTCTTTAAATTCACCCCCATGAGCGACCTCCCTGTCCCTGCCGACCAGATTCTGCCCAACAAGATCCCCCTCATCCCCCTCGAAGCCCGCCCTGTGTTCCCCGGGATCTTCACTCCCCTGATGATCACCGATAAGGACGACGTGGCCGTGGTGGAAGAGGCCATGGCCACCACGAAGGTGATCGGGCTGGTGCTCTTGGTGCAAGAACCCGAGGCCGACGCCGAGGCTCCGGGCCCCGACCAGTTCTGCCGGGTGGGCACCGCCGCCAAGATCCTCAAGAAGATCAACCTGCCCGACGGGGGCCTCAACATCTTCGTGAGCACCCTGCGCCGGTTCGAGATCAAGAAGATGCTCTCCGACGTGCCCGTGCGGACCGCTGCCGTGGAATACATTGACGAGGACGCGGACCTGAGCCGAAGCCAGGAGGTGAAGGCCCTCACCCGGTCGATCTTCAGCGAGATGAAGTCCCTGAGCGAGAACAACCCCCTCATCAGCGAGGAGGTGCGGCTCAACATCGTCAATATCGACCAGCCGGGGAAACTGGCCGACTTTGTGGCCAGCATCATGAACATCCCCCGGGACCAGCAGCAGAAGCTCCTGGAAACCTTCGACGTGAGGGCCCGGATGGAGGCGGTGCTGGTCCACATCAAGAAGGAGCAGGCCCTCCTCAAGATCCAGAAGCGGATCAGCAAGCAGATCAACGAGAAGATCGAGAAGAACCAGCGGGAGTTCTTCCTCCGGGAGGAGCTCAAGGCCATCCAGAAGGAACTGGGCATCACCACCGACGCCAAGGGGTCCGACCTGGCCAAGTTCCGCGAGACCATCGAGAGCTTCGGCTTCGAGGGCGAGGTGAAGACCGCCGTGGAGTCCGAGCTGGAGAAGTTCGCCCTCATGGACCCCAACAGCAGCGAGTACATCGTGACCCGCAACTACCTGGAAACCATCTGCGGCCTGCCCTGGAAGGACGAGCCCGTGGACGACGTGGACCTGGCCTGGGCCAAGAAGGTGCTCGAGGCCGACCACTTCGGCCTCGAGGACGTCAAGGAGAGGGTCCTCGAGTTTTTGGCGGTCCGGAAGCTCAAGAAGGACCAGAAGGGGTCCATCGTGTGCCTGCTGGGCCCCCCCGGGGTGGGCAAGACCAGCATCGGCAAGAGCATCGCCAAGGCCCTCCACCGGCCCTTCTTCCGGTTCAGCGTGGGCGGCATGCGCGACGGGGCCGAGATCAAGGGCCACCGGCGCACCTACGTCGGCGCCCTCCCCGGCAAAATCTTGCAGGGCATGAAGATCGCCGGCAAGAAGAACCCCGTGCTCATGATCGACGAGATCGACAAGCTGGGCCAAAGCTACCAGGGCGACCCCTCCAGCGCCCTCCTGGAGGTGCTGGACCCCGAGCAGAACCACGCCTTCCGGGACCACTACCTCGACCTTCCCTTCGACGTGGGCCAGGTGCTCTTCATCGCCACGGCCAACAGCCTCGACTCCATTCCGCGGCCCCTCCTCGACCGCATGGAGGTGATCCGGCTTTCCGGGTACATCGAAGAGGAGAAGGTGGCCATCGCCCAGAAGTACCTGGTGCCCAAGAGCGCCGCGGCCGCGGGCCTCCCCAAGGGGTCGGTGAAGTACGCCAAGAAGTCCCTGGCCGAAATCAGCCGCCGGTACGCCCGGGAGGCCGGGATGCGCAACTACGAGAAGTCCCTCGACAAGATCCACCGCAAGGTGGCCCTCAAGCTGGTGACCGAACAGCTTCCCACCCCCGTGACCATCGCCCCCGAAGACCTCGACGGGTACCTGGGCAAGCCCTACTTTCCCGAGGAGGAGGCCGAGCTGCCCGTGGTCCCCGGGGTGGTCCAGGGCTTGGCCTGGACGAGCATGGGCGGCGCCGTGCTGGTCATCGAAGCCGTAAAGACCGAGGGCAAGGGCGGCATCAAGCTGACGGGCCGGATGGGCGACGTCATGAAGGAGAGCGCCCAGATCGCCTACACCTGGGTGAATGTGCACCGGGCCGAGTACGGCATCTCCCCCGAGTTCTTCGAGAAGCACCTCGTCCATCTCCACATCCCCGAAGGCGCCACCCCCAAGGACGGACCCTCGGCCGGCATCACCATGGCCGCGGCCCTGACCAGCCTGGCCGTGGGCAAGGCCGTGAAGCGCCACTACGCCATGACGGGGGAACTGTCCCTCAGCGGCAAGGTTATGCCCATCGGCGGCCTCAAGGAGAAGGTCATCGCCGCCCGCCGGGCCGGAACCAAGGTGGTGCTCTTACCCAAGAACAACCTCACCGACTGGGAGGAGATCCCCGACTACATCCGCAAGGGCCTGGAGTTCCACGTCGTCGAACGGATGGAACAGGTGATCGGCATTCTGCTTGACCTGGAGCCTTCGGCGGTGACTCCCCCGGCCCGCACCAGGAGGAGCCGCCCCCGCGCTTGACCAAGGGGCGGCCGAGGCGCACTTTGTTCCTATGCACCGAGCCCTCATCGTCGTTCTTCTGGGCGCCCAGGTCCTGGGCCTCTGGGCGGCGCCCCTGGTCGACCCGTCGTACCGGTTTACCGCCGAAACCTTTGCCCCCGTGATCGCCGCCCTCCCCGAGCCCCTCCGGGCTGCCGTCCAGGCCGATCCCCAGGGGTTCCTGAGGGACTACAAGCCCCTGCTCACCCAGTCGGCCGACCTCCTCGTCCTGGTCGACAAGAAGAACGAGCTGCCTTCGGACTACGAGCCCGACGACTTGGTGTCCCTGAGGGCCCCGGTGTTCCCGGCCAACCACGGGGGTCTGAAGTTCCGCAAGGCCTACCTCAAGTCTCTTTCAGCCCTCCTCGACGCCGCCAAAAAGGAGGGCCTCAAGGTCACGCTTTCGTCGTCGTACCGGTCGTGGGCCTACCAGAAGGACCTGTTCCAGCGCTACGCCGCCAAGGACGGCCTGGCCACCGCCGAACGATACTCGGCCCGGCCCGGCCGCAGCCAGCACCAGCTGGGCACCGTCATCGACTTCGGCTCGGTGACCCCCGAGTTCGCCGACACCCCCGAGGGCCAGTGGCTGGCCGCCCACGCCGGGGCCTTCGGGTTCTCGCTCAGCTACCCCGATGGCAAGGAAGACCTCACGGGCTACGTCTACGAGCCCTGGCACTTCCGCTACATCGGGGTCCAGTCCTGCGCGGTCCAGAAGAAATGGTTTGGGGATATGCAGCAGTGGCTGACCGAGTTCCACAGCAGCCAGGGGCCGGTGCTCAAGGCCGCCCTGAAGAAGTAGGCCTCGATGAGATCCCTCCTTCGGCTCTTGAAGCCCTACTTCGGCGGCGTGGCCCTGACCCTGGGCCTCATCCTGGCCCAAACCCTGGCCGAGCTCGGGCTGCCCACCCTGATGGCGGGCCTCATCGACCGGGGCGTGCTGGGCAAGGATCCGTCGGCCATCGTCTCGGCGGGCCTGAGCATGCTCACCCTGGCCGCCGGAGGGGCCCTGGCCTCCATCGCCGCCGCGTGGGTGTCGTCGCGGGTGGCCGCCGGCTACGGGCGTGACCTGAGGTCGGCGGTGTTCCGCAAGACCACGGGCCTCACTGTGACCCAGTTCGGCCGGTTCGGGGCCGCCACCCTCATCACCCGGACCACCAACGACGTCACCCAGGTGCAGGGCTTCGTCATCCTCACCCTGCGGATGCTGGTTTCGGCGCCTCTGATGGCCGTGGGCGGCCTGGTCCTGGCCTTCACCCTCGATGCTCACCTGGCCCTGGTGCTGCTGGTGGCCGTGGCCGTCCTGGCCCTGGCCATGACCCTCCTGGCCCGGAAGGCCGTGGTCCTGTTCGAGACCCTCCAGCGGAAACTCGACAGGCTCAACCTCGTCCTCCGGGAGTCTCTGACGGGGGTGCGGGTGATCCGGGCCTTCGACCGTCAGGACTTCGACGCCTCGCGGTTCCAAGACGCCAACCTGGACCTCACCTCGGTGGCCCTGAAGACCCAGAAACTGATGGCCTTCGTCATGCCGGGCATGATGCTGGCCATGAGCCTGACCAGCGTGGCCCTGGTCTGGTTTGGGGGCCTGCGCATCGAGGCCGGCACCCTGCAGGTGGGGGGCCTGATGGCCTTCCTGCAGTACGCCGTCCAGATCCTCTTCTCCCTCATGATGCTCTCCATGCTCTTCGTGTTCCTTCCCCGGGCCGCGGTCTCGGCGCGCCGCATCCAGGAGGTCCTCGGGCTGCCCGACTCCGGATCCGATTCCTCGGCGGCGGAACCTCCGGTGGACCCGCGCGGAGCGTCGATCGAGTTCCGGCACGTGACCTTTCGCTACCCCGGCGCCGAGCAGTCGGCCCTCGACGACGTTTCGTTCGCGGCCCCGGCCGGCACCACCCTGGCCCTCATCGGCGGCACCGGGTCCGGAAAGACCACCATCGTCCAGCTCATCGCCCGGTTCCACGACACCACCGAAGGGACGGTGCTGGTCGACGGCCTCGACGTGCGCCAATGGCCGCGGGCGGCCCTGCGGCGCCGTCTGGGTCTGTCCCCCCAGAAGGCCCGGCTGTTTGCCGGCACCGTGGCCGAGAACCTGCGCTGGGGCGACCCCCAGGCCACCGAGGACACCATGCGCTCCACCCTGCAGACGG
>JAHFSN010000123.1:0-654 GCA_023265735.1 Spirochaetaceae bacterium
CAAGTTCATCAGCGACAAGGACGACAAAAGCAAGGTTTAACCGGGAACCTCGAGGAGAGAAGACTTCATGCCAGCAACACACCGATTCGTCCTCCGGCTCGGGATCGCCCTCCTGTTCCTCCTCGGAGAGGCTGGGGCCCTTCTCTGGGCCGAAAGCTCGGTCTGGAAGGTGGTGGGTCCCCACGCCACCGTCTACCTGGCCGGGTCCTTCCATCTGCTGAAACCGACGGACTACCCGCTGCCCCAGGAGTTTGAGGAAGCCTACGCCCCCAGTGCGAAGGTCTACTTCGAGGTTTTGCTCGACGAAATGGCGAAGCCGGACATCGCCGCCGAAGTCTTCCAGCACGCGGTCTACCCTGAGGGAGGCCTGAAGGACCATTTGACGGCCCAGACCTACGCCCAGCTCGAAGACTACTGCCGGTCCCAGAACATCGACGTGAAGGCCCTCGACAGGTACCGCCCCTGGATGGTGGGGACCATCCTCGCCATGGCCCAGATGAAGAAGGCGGGCTTTGACCCCGACTTGGGCGTGGACCGCTACTTCACCTCCCGGGCCGAACAGGACAAGAAGGTCCTGGTGGGCCTCGAAACCATCCAGGAACAGATCAGCTGGCTGGCGGCGGACACCCAGCTCGACGAGGCTCAGATCACCCA
>JAHFSN010000123.1:664-6566 GCA_023265735.1 Spirochaetaceae bacterium
GGCGGGCCGGAGACATGGACACCCTGGGTCGGTCGATGGACGACCAGATGAAGGGGAGCCCTGAGCTGAAGAAGCTGCTCCTGACCGACCGGAACCGCCGGTGGATCCGGGTCATCGAGTCTGAGCTCGCCGGCACGGAAGACGTGCTGTTTGTGGTGGGCGCTGGGCACTTTGCGGGGGACGAGGGACTGCTGGCCCTGCTGCGGAAGGACGGGTACCTGGTTGAGAATCTGTAGCCGGGCTAATCCTCCGGTTTGGTGCGCCGCGACCGACGGGAGAAGTGCTCTTCGCCCGCCCGAGGCCGTCTGGTCCTTCTTCCCGGTCTGCACAGCGCCGTGACCGTCACGAGGAAGGCCCAGACCACGGCGAACTGCAGAGGGGTGGTAAATCGAGCCACCCGAATGGCATTCGTTCCTTCGAGGAAAGACACAAGGGTCAGGGCGAGGAAAGTGGCGGCAAGGATCCAAAGAAAGACCATTTTTCGCCTCCGCGCAGGGCTCCTTTAGGAGCGAGAACGGGCGGCCGCGAGAATCCGAAGGCTGCATTGATCCTGCAGCAGAACCACGGAAGCTTGAGCCCTGTTCCCATCAAGACGAGCGTTGCACCAAGGTGCACCAGCGGTCGGAACTTCACGCTACCTCCCTCCTTTTCATTGATCCTCAAGAATGTATAGTATAACGTACAAAATGTAAATTCTATTTGACATAATGTAACCTATACTATACATTTCGTTCGGACGGAAGGTTGCCCCGTTGGGGCAAGGTTCGCAATTTGTTGCCGAGGAGGTTGCTCATGAAGAAGCAACTGCTGTTGAGTTTCTTGGGACTGGCCCTGCTGTTGGCGGGCTGTTCGACGATGGATACCTCGAAGCCCAAAGACACCATGGAAAAATCGTCGATGTCGAAGGACAGCGCGCCCATGATGAAGGACGGGGTGTTCATGAAGGATGGCAAAGTCATGGAAACCATGGGCGGAAAGACGGCGCCCCTGATGAAGGACGTGATGCTCAAGGACGGCACCAAGATTATGATGGATGGAACAGTCGTGATGAAGGATGGATCGAAGGCCATGCTCAAGAACGGCGAGCTCTACGACATGGATGGTATGAAGTCCATGGTTGACGCGGGGATGTGACCAAGGGGGCCCGCGGGGCGGGCCCCACGCGTCCTACTTGATCGACCCCACCAACCCCGCCACGAAGTGCTTCTGCATGGCCAGGAACACGATGAGCACCGGCAGCAGCGACACCGTAATGATGACCATGAGGCCCCCGTACTCGACGGTGTAGGCGTTGACCATGGAGAACATCGCGAGCGGCAGGGTCTTCGTCTTGTCGCTGAGGATGGTGATCAGCGGCCACAGGTAGCTGTTCCACTGGGTGATGAACATGAGGATGGCGGCCGACGCAATTCCGGCCTTCATCGAAGGTAGGGCGATTTGGGTGAAGATGCGAAGTTCGCCCGCGCCGTCCACCCGGGCCGCCTCGACAATCTCCTTGGGAAACATCTGGAAGTTCTGCCTCAGGAAGAAGATCACAAACGCAGACATGGTAAAGGGCAGAATGATGGCCCAATAGGTGTCGAGGATGCCGAACGCCGAAATCAGCCGGAAGAGGGGCAGGATGACCGCGATCTGCGGCATGATCAGGGTGAGGAGGAAGACGCCGAAGAGCCATTCCCGGGCCCTGGAATGGAACTTGTCGAAGCCGTAGGCCGCCATGGCGTTGACCGTCACCCCCAGCACCACCGTCACGACGGCGATGAACAGCGAGTTGAAACCGAAGAGCAGAAGGTTGTACGGCCCGGTGGCCTTCCCCCAGTTGACGAGGAACTGGTCCCCTGGGATCAGAGTGCCCTTCACGACCTCGTTGGGATTGAGCGTCATGCCCAGGACCATCCAGATGAACGGAAACACGCAGAGGAAGCTGACCACCGACAGAATCAGGTAGAGGAAGACGCGGGCGTAGGAAAAGCGGGCACGGACCTGACTCATTTGTTGCGGCCTCCGAGAAAGCGGATTTGGATGAAGGCCAGGATGCCGGCGAGGAGAACGATGACGTACGACATGGTGGTCGCGTACCCGAAGTCCGAGCTGACCTGGAACGCCTGGCGGTAGATGTAGAGGGCAGCGGTCATCGTGGGGCCCGACAGCTGGCTCTGGTTGGGGTTGGTCAGAACGTTGGGCTCGTCGAAGAGCTGAAGCGTTCCGCTGGTGCTTGTGACCAGAGAGAAGAGGATCACCGGGACGAGGAGAGGCAGGGTGATCCGGAAGAACTGGCCGATCTTGCTGGCCCCGTCGACTTCGGCAGCCTCGTAGATCTCCGGGTCGATGTTCTGGAGCCCCACGAGGAAGAAGATCATGTTGTAGCCCGTCCACCGCCACGTGAGGGCCACGATGATGGTGATGTTGGCCAAGAGCGGATCGTTGAGCCAGGCGACGGGCTGCTGGAGCAGTCCCATCTGCATCAGGAGATTGTTGGCCAGCCCGTTGGTCTGCAGGAGGATCCGGAACAGGATGGAATAGGCCACCAGCGACGTGATCGCCGGGAGAAAGAGGATGAGGCGGAACAGGCCCCGGAACCTTCGGATGCCATGGTGGAGCATGACCGCGAAGATGAGGGCCAGGGCGATCATGATGGGCACCTGTATGACCATCAGGACGAAGTTGTTACCGAGGGCATGCCAGAACAGCCCGTCGTTCAGCATCCGCGCGAAGTTGCCCAAGCCGATGAAAGAGTCGGTCAGACCCTTCCATCGGCGGGTCACCAGATACAGCGACGAGAGGATGGGGTACGCCATGAAGACCACGAAGAGAATCACGGCGGGAGCGACAAAGAACCAGCCGCTCCTGTTCAAATAACGCTGAAAAGCTCCTTGGACCCGCATGGCGTTTTCCCCATCCTTCTTTATTGGCTGATCGACTGCTTGTACAGAGTCGTCGCGTCGTTCAGCACGTCGTCGGGAGTCTTCAGCTCGCCCTTGTACATCTTGACCAGCGAAGCGTTGATGGCGCTGCCCCAGGCGTTGTAGTTGGCGGTGTACCGCAGGGCCGGGACGTTGGCCATCCACTTGGCAAAGTCACCGTAGACGGCCTGGCTCTTGTAGAAGAACTCATCGGCGGCCGTGTAGTTCGACCCGGTCCGGCTGGGGAGGTAGGTTCCCATGGCGCCCGCGCCCTTCAGGATGGTGTTGTAGAACTCCAGGGCGGCGGGTTCCTGGCTCGCCCACACCGACTTCAGGAAGTCGACGGCTCCGGCCTTGTTGGGGCCCTTCTCGAACACGTACTAGGACGAACCGCCCCAGTTCGACGCGTTCTGGGCACCGGTGACACCAGCCAGGGCCGGGGTGGGAACGACCATCCACTTGCCCGCGTTGCTCGGCTGACTCTTCAGGGTTCCGATGATCCAGACGGCGCTCATGAGTCCGGCGGCGTCGCCGTTGTTGAACGCCGACACCCAGTTGTTCCAACCTTCGGTGGGGTACAGGACCCCGGCGTCGTACATGCTCTTGACGGTGGCGATGGCGGGCTTGATGGCGGGGCTGCTGAGGTCCAGCGAACCGTCGGCGGCGAACCATTGGCCGCCGGCCGATTGGACCATCATCCGCAGGAACGTCCAGTCGGTGGTGTCCAGGGCAATGAGAGACTTCTTGGTCTTGGCCTTCACGGTCTTGCCGAGGGTGATCACATCGTTCCAGGTCAGGTTTTTCTGGTAGCTGTCGGGGTTGAGTCCGGCCTGCTTCAGATAGTCGGTCCTCAGGAAGAGCCCGGTAGAACCGGTGTCAAAGGGAATTCCGTAGATCTTGTCGCCTTGGGTCATGGGGCCGACCTTGTAGGCCGCAAACTGGCTGAAGTCGACTCCCGCCGCCTTGAGGTCGGTGAGGACCCCAGGATAGTTGGTGATCAGCTGTTCGATCTGGAAGTCCTGGACCAGGGCGATGTCGGGGAGTCCTGCGCCACCGGCCTGAAGGGCGGCCTGGGTCTTCTGCATGACCGCGTCCGAGTTCGGGAAGTCCACGACATTGATCTTGATGTCGGGGTGGGCTTTATTGTAGACCAACGCAGCCTGATTCATGGAGTAGCCGTTGAAGTTGGGGTCCCAACACCAAACGGTGATGGCCTTGGGCTGGGGCGCCTGGCATCCTACCAGCACCAGGAGCACCGCTAGAACAGTCAAGAAACCGAGTCTTTTGTTCATATACCCTCCTTGGGATACAAAAGCGTAGCCTTGGAATTCGGATCCCGATAGGGAACGATGTCACTAATTTGATGACAAATGTCATCGCCGATCGCCTACCCGTGGACGAGGGTGTGGATCTGGGCCTCGATGGCGGTCCGGATGGCTTCAAACCGATCCCGGACTCCGATCTTGTCGTAGAGGGCGCTGACGTAGTTACGCACCGTGTGCTTCCCCAGGTGCAGGGTCTCGGCAATCTGCTCGTTGCTCAGGCCCCGGGAAATGAGGAGAAGGATCCGTTTCTCCTTTTCGGAGAGCAGGGGAAACCACTCGGGGGTGGCTGTCTTCAGCCCCGCGGACCGGGGTCGTCCCGTCAGGTGCGCCACGGCCGACGGGCT
Source organism: Spirochaetaceae bacterium (assembly GCA_023265735.1). GTDB lineage: Bacteria > Spirochaetota > Spirochaetia > JABEVK01 > JABEVK01 > JAIFLN01. The sequence continues at coordinate 5,237 of JAHFSN010000123.1, forward strand.
GAGGACGGTCTGGCCTGAGAGGACGGTCACCACGGCATTCCAGACCTCCTGGGGCGTGGTGTCCTTGAGGAGGTAACCCGAGGCTCCGGCGGCCACGGCGTCTCGGACATAGGTGTCGTACCCGAAGGTCGAGAGCATGATGACCCGGACGGTCGGAAACTCGGCCCGGAGGCGCCTCAGGGCCTCGAGGCCCCCCATGCCCGGCATAAAGATATCCAGCAGGACGAGCTCGGCCCGCCAGCGGTCGAGGACGATGAGGGCTTCCTCGCCGGTGGCCGCGATCCGCACCTCGGCCAAGGCCTCTTGACCCAGGCTCTGGAGGATGCCCGCCAGGCTCACGGCGAAGAGTTTTTGGTCGTCAACGATCAAGATGCGGAACGGGTTCATTGTCCTCCTCAAGGAGCGGCAGCGTCGCTAGAACGGTGTACCCCAACACTTCGCTGCGGAAGGCGACGGTGCCTCCCCATCGCTCCAGCCGCTCTTCCATGCCGCGCTGGCCTATCCCGGGCTGAGAGTCGGGACCTCCCTTTCCATCGTCGCGGATCATCAGGTTGAGGGTACCCTCTTCCACCTGGAAGTGGATGTCGACCCGGGCGGCGGTGCCGTGGCGGAAGGCGTTGGAGAGCGCCTGCTGGATGACATGATACACCGCGATTTCCTGTTCGCGGTGAAAGGTCCACGGCAAGTTTCCCCATTCGACGTGGACCTGGAGCCGGGACAGCCGGCTAAACGTGTCGATCATCCTCTTGAGGAGCCACAACCCCCGGAGGTTCTGGGGACGCAGGGCCCGCAGCTCGTACAGGACGGCCCGGGTCTCTTGAAGGCCGTCCTTGGCCTGGGACCGGATCCAGCGCAGAAGCTTGGCGGTTTCGACGGGTTCGTGGACGTTCCTGTGGAGGGTGGCGTCCATCATCATGATGATGTTGGTGAGGGTTTGGCCGACGACGTCGTGGAGTTCCCGGGTGATGCGGCTGCGTTCCGATACCGCCGACTCCTCGCTGGCCGTGTTGGCCTGCTCCAGGAACTCGGTGTTGGCCGCCGTCAGCTGGTGCACCGCGGCGTGGAGCTCTTCGTTCGCGTCCCGGAGGAACTGGAGCTCCCGGCCCGACCTTTGGACCCGGCGCAGCAGGCTCGCCCCCAGGGCCGCCGTCACGACGACAGCCATCGAGGTGGTCCACGGGGGGACCGGTACCGTCATCCCCTCAAAGACCCTCTCCATCAACAGGAATTCTCCGGCTAAGACCAACCCGCCCGCGCTATGCCACGACTCGGGCAGCACCGTCACCAAGAGGACGGCCAAGGCACCAAACTGCAGGTACCGGGCGGGCAA
>JAHFSN010000124.1 GCA_023265735.1 Spirochaetaceae bacterium
CCTCCCGTTCACGACGGAATGGGAGTTCTCGGGTCAGTCTCTCTTTGAGACCTCGAGCTGGCGGGAACTGCCACCCCGTTAAGGTGGCCCTCAGGGCAGCCGCACCGCCTCGCCGCGAAGGGGTTCCACAACAAAATCTCCGATGACGATCTTGTCCTCGAGGGCCACGTCCTTGAGGAATTTGGTGGGCGTCAGCACCAGGGTTCGCGACAGCGATGATCCGGGTTCGAGGCGGCTTCCCGACACCAAATGGACCAGGGGTCCCAGGTGGGTGTGAGAGGCCGCCTTCACCTTGGTCCCCAAGGCCAGCGGCGGTTCGAGGATGGCCTGCCGGTGAATGCCCCCCAGGCCGAGGGGCGGGGGCGGCAGGGTTTCCAAAAAGCGCATCGAAGCCCGAAAGAAGTCCCTCGTCCCGCTGATCGAGACCACGGGGCCCGGCCAAGGGTCCAGACGCCCAGCGCTGACCCACTGCACGGGGTGTAAAGACTTGGCTTCCACGGCAGGAAACCCCGTGGGAACCCGGGGACCGAGCCACCCCCGGGGGTCGGGGGCCGGCACCGAGAAGATCAGGGCCTCGTCCCCTTGGAGGAAGAGACTTTGCTGGCCCAGGGCCTGGGCCAGGTTCCAGCCCGCGGGCCACGGACCCTGGGGCCAGCGCCTCACCGACCACGAGAATTCCCGGTGGGAAAGGGCTTCTTCCAGTTCCGAAAGATCGATCACCTGGGTCGCCGGGTGGCAGCGCAGAATCCGGGCCTCGTGGATACCCAAGGCCCGCAGCGACGCCTCGTGGAGGTCGAGGACCGAACCGCCCGGGAGAGGCAGAAACACGGGGTCTTGGGACCAATGCTCTTCGAGGACCCCAAAATCCCCTGGACGGCTGATGAGGAGTGCTTTCATGCTTCCATGAACGGCGGTTTTGGTCCTTGGGTTGAGGAAGGAAGTTGCCCCCGACCCGGTTTCGGCGTACCCTGGGGAGATGACCGTGTCATCCGTCCAGTGGTTGGGGGGCCTCGACCCCTGGGAGCACCTCGCCCGGGAGGAACTCCTGCTGGAGGAGGCCGAACTTCCGGTTTTGGTGCTGTACATCAATTCCCCCTGTGTGGTGATGGGAAAGCACCAAAATCCCCTGCGCGAGGTGAGGCTGGACGAGGCGGCGCGCCGAGGCGTTCCCCTGGTCCGTCGGGCTTCGGGGGGCGGAACCGTTTGGCACGACGAAGGCAACCTCAACTGGTCGCTCCTGCTCCCAAAGGCGGGCTACGACAGGGCGGCGGTGACCCGCCAAGTGGCCGAAGCTCTGTCCCCCCTGGGTCTCACCCTGGACTGCGGCGAGAAGGGAGACCTCTTTCTGGCCGGAAAGAAGGTCTCAGGAGCCGCGTACCTCCACCGGCGCGACCGAGTTCTGCACCACGGGACCCTTCTGTGCCGGGCCCGGCTCGACGAACTCCACGGGGTCCTGGGGCCCACGGGGACCCTGCGGGAGTGGGTGGGCGTGGCTTCGAGGCCCATGGCCGTCACCAACCTCGAGGTCGACCCTTCGGTGGCGGCCCAGGCGCTGATCCGAGAATTCCTCGACGCCGAGGGTCCCGTGGGAACGGGGCAGGGCGCCGAGGCTTTTGAGACGAAGGTCACTGCCCGGGCCCGGGAGCTGGCGTCCCTCGAGTGGCTCTGGGACCAAACTCCGCCATTTCACTGGGAGGGACAGACCCGGCTCGGCGTCTTGCGGGCCCGGGTGAAGGACGGAAGGATCCTCGAGGCATGGGATGACAGAAGTTTGAATATGAGTAAAATAGCCGGGAATTATTTCTTTGATCATGACCTTTTTGAGTATATTTTCCCGAGGGAGGCTCTATGACGAAACAAGAGTTGCTGAAGCGGTTCCGCCAGGTTCTCGAAGAGAGCCCCCAGGCTCTTCTGGCCACGGTGACCGACGAAGGGTACCCCGCCATGCGGTACATGACGCCGGCCATGGTCCAGGGTAACGATGAAGCGCTCTACGCCGTCACGGCGGCGAGTTTTCCCAAGGTGAAGGATCTGGCCGCCCATGCGCAGGTGAGCTGGATGCTGACCAGTCCCAAGACCCGTGAGATCTTCTCCTTCCGGGGAAAGATCCGCCTCGTCGAGGATCCCCGGTTCAAGTCGGAGCTCCTCGAAGAGATCGGACAGGGTTTGGAGACCTTTTGGCGGCTCAACGATGATCCGTCGGACCTCGTCTGTCTGGAAACGCGGCTAGTCTCCGGGGAGTATTTCAACCCCAAGACCGCCGAAAAGGTGCAGATCGTCCTGTAGAACTCGAGTTAACCCTACCAGAGGAAGATCGCAAGAAGGGTCCTGGACCTCGGAGTTAGGAGGTCCATACTCATCATGCTCTTCGGCGTAGGAAAAGGAGAAGTCATTGCGACCTATCAAGGGTTACGACAAAGAAGTGTTGCACAGCCTGCTGAAGGAGATGCTCCTGATCAGGCGGTTTGAAGAGAAGGCGGGCCAGATGTACGGCCTGAAGAAGATCGGCGGTTTCTGTCACCTGTACAACGGCCAAGAGGCCGTCTGTTCGGGGGTGGCGGCCGCCATGGATCGCGGTGTGGACCGGCTCCTGACCGGCTACCGCGACCACGGCCACGCCATTTCCCTGGGTCTCGAACCCAAGGGCATCATGGCCGAACTCTACGGCAAGGCCACCGGGGTTTCCAAGGGCAAGGGCGGATCGATGCACATGTTCGACCGCGAGAAGGGCATGTGGGGCGGCAACGGCATCGTCGGGGGACAGATCCCCATGGCCGCCGGGGTAGCCTTCGCCCAGAAGTACCACCAGGACGGCGGGGCCACGGTGTGCCTTTTCGGCGACGGGGCCATCCATCAGGGGGCCTTCCACGAGGCCATGAATCTGGCGGCCATCTGGAAGCTGCCCGCGGTGTTCATCTGCGAGAACAACCAGTACGGCATGGGCACCTCGGTGGGCCGAGCCAGCTCGGTGAAGGACCTGTTCATCAAGGGCCAGGCCTACGGCATTCCTTCAAAGATGGTCGACGGCATGGACGTGATCGCCGTCCTCGAGGAGGTGAAGGCCGCCCTCGACACCGCCCGGAAGGATTTTCAGCCGTCGTTCCTCGAGATCAAGACCTACCGCTACAAGGGCCACTCGATGTCGGACCCGGCCAAGTACCGGACCAAGGAGGAGACCGAGTCCTTCCTCCAGCAGGACCCCATTCTCCTCTTGAAGACCCGGATGGAAGACGCGGGTCTGATCACCGAGGAGCAGTACAAGGAACTCGACAGGCAGCTCAAGGAAGAGGTCATGCAGGCGGTGGAATTCGCCGAATCCAGTCCCGAGCCCGCCCTTTCGGAAATGTACTCGGACATTTACGCATGAGATACCGCAGATTTCGAGGGGAGCGACTATGGCAGTAATTACGTTTCGGGAGGCCCTGAGGCAGGCCCTCGACGAGGAGATGACCCGCGACAAGGAAGTGATCGTCATGGGTGAGGAAGTGGCCCAGTACGATGGCGCCTACAAGGTGACCAAGGGCCTCCTCGACAAGTACGGACCCGATCGGGTCCTGGACACTCCCATCACCGAGCTGGGCTTCACCGGGTTGGCCGTGGGCGCCGCCATGGCGGGGATCCGCCCCGTCGTGGAATGGATGACCATTCAATTCGGCCTTCTGGCCATCGACCAGCTCATCAACAACGCCGCCAAGTTCCGCTATATGTCGGGCGGCCAGTTCAAATTTCCGTTGGTAATCCGGGGACCCAACGGTCCCGCCGAGTTTCTGGGGAGCCAGCACAGCCAGAGCTTCGCCAGCTACTTCGTCCATGTTCCCGGGTTCAAGGTGGTGGCGCCTTCGACCCCTTACGATGCCAAGGGCCTCCTCAAGGCGGCCATCCGCGACGACAACCCCGTGATCTTTCTGGAAAGCGAGATGAGCTACGGCCACAAGGGAGAAGTTCCCGAGGAGGAGTACCTGATCGAGATCGGGAAGGCTGACGTGAAACGGGCCGGTACCGACGCCACGCTCATCAGCTTCAGCAAGCCCGTGCTGATGTGCCTCACGGCCGCCGAAGAATTGGAAAAACAGGGCATCAGCGTCGAGGTTATCGACCTGCGGTCCCTGCGTCCCCTCGACAGAGAGACCGTGTACGCCTCGGTCCGCAAGACCAACCGCGCCGTGGTGGTCGACGAGGCGTGGCCCCAGGCCTCGGTGGGCAGCTGGATCCAGGCGGAAATTATGAAGGATTGCTTCGACGACCTCGACGCCCCGGTGGAACTGGTGGCCAGCGAGGACGTGCCGATGCCGTACAACCACGCCTTGGAACTCGAGGTGCAGCCCACGGTGGCCAAGATTGTCGCCGCCGTGAAGCGCGTGGCGTACAAGGAAAAGGAGTAAACAACGATGGCCGAAAAGGTCTTTATGATCGCCCTTTCCCCCACCATGGAGGAAGGATCGATCCTGAGCTGGAAGAAGAAGGTGGGGGACGCCGTCAAAATGGATGAACCCCTGTGCGAGGTGGAAACCGACAAGGCAAGCATGGAATACCTGTCCAGCCAGGAGGGAACACTCCTGGCCATCGTGAAGGACGTGGGGACCTCGGCCAAGGTGGGGGACATCATCGCGGTCATCGGGGAGCCCGGCGAGGACTTCTCGGCCCTCGTGGCCGCCCCGGCTCCGGCCCCCAAGGCGGCCCCTGCCCAGGCTGGTCCCTTGGCCCCCGCGCCCAGGACCCCCGCTCCGGTTGCCGTAGCCGATGCGTCGGGGAGGGTGAAGAGCTCGCCCCTGGCCCGGAAGCTGGCCGCCGAGAAGGGCGTAAACCTGACCGACGTGGCGGGTTCCGGACCCCACGGCCGGGTGGTGAAATCCGATATCGAAAGTTTCACTCCCGCCGTAGAGGCACCTCGGCCCGCCGTGGGCTTTGCCCCCAGTTCTTTGGGGGCCTCCCCCTTGAACGACGAACGCATCCCCGTTAGCCGCAAGCGGCAGGTCATCGCCAAGCGCCTGGGAGAGAGCCTGTTCACGGCTCCCCATTTCTACCTGACCCTGGGGATCGAAATGGATAGGCTCATGGAGGCCCGGGAGAGGATCAATGGCCAGCGCAAGGAGAAGATCGGCCTCAACGCCTTCCTCCTCAAATTTCTGGCCGAGGCCCTCAAGCGCCACCAGCCCCTGAACTCCACCTGGGAAGGCGATTTCATCCAGAACCATTCGAGCATCGACCTCGGTGTCGCCGTGGCCCAGCCCGACGGTCTGATCACCCCCGTCGTCCGCAACGCCGGGGCCAAGGGTATCCTTCAGATCGAGGCCGAGCTCAAGGATCTCATCGACCGGGCCCGGAACAACCAGCTCAAGCCCGAGGACTACACGGGCGCCACGTTCACCATCAGCAACCTGGGAAGCTTTGGAATTGAAGAATTCACGGCCATTATCAACCCGCCGGGGGTGGCAATCTTGGCCCTCGGTGCTACAGTGAAGACTCCGGTGGTGGGTGAGGGCGATGCCTTGGTGGTCAAGAAGATCATGAAGGTGACCCTGAGCTGCGATCACCGGGTGGTCGATGGCGCCGTCGGCGCCGGGTTCCTGACCGAATTGAAACGGATGCTCGAAGATCCCTACCAGGTGCTCCTTTGATGAAATATCTGATCTTGATCCCCGCCCTTGTCCATCTCTACATCTTTGTGTTGGAGAGCCTCAGCTGGGGCCGGCCTCGGGTGAACAAACTCTTTGGCCTCAAACCGTCCGACGTGGAAGCCACCCGGACGATGGCCTTCAACCAGGGCGTGTATAACCTCCTGCTGGCCCTGGCCGTGATCCTGGGCTGGTGCCTGTGGATGGGGTTCCCCAACTTCGGGAAGGGGCCCTTCGCCGGCCTCGTCCTCATGGTCTACGGGCTGGGGTCGATCACCGTGGCCGGCCTGACCCTCCTGGCCTCGTCACCCAACCTGTGGCGGTCGGCCCTGACCCAGCTGGTGCCCGCCGGCGCCGCCCTGGTCATCGTCTTTCTGGCCTAAAACCTGCCCCCTCTTCCTCAAAGGGAGGGGGTAAGGTACCATCTCCCAATGCCTTCCCGACATCAGTTTCACCTCGTCCTGTTCCTAGCGTCCTTCGGCATGAGCCTGGCGTCTGGGATCGAAAATTATGCCCTTATCTTCTACGTCCGGGACCTCTTTGGAGCCGACAAGACCGCCATTGGTTTGATTTCCTCGGGCCTCGATCTTTTCTATTTCGTGGGCATCCTGGCCTTTTTGGCCTGGAAGAGGCCCCATCCTCGGTTCGTCCTCTGGCTGGCGGCCTGGTCGATGGCCGGGTGCGTTCTCATCTATCTGGCCATCCCCAACTGGACCGTTACCTTCGTGTTCCATTGCCTTTTTGGTCTGGCCATGGCGCTCTTTTGGCCTCGGATCATGGGGTGGCTGAGCTGGGGCGTGGAAGGCCACGACCTGGGCCGAACCATGGGCCGGTTCAACTTCAGCTGGGCCTTTGGAGGCATCCTCGGACCCTTGCTGGGCGGTCTGCTGGTGGAAATGAACCCCCGGTACCCGTTCTTCGTGGCCGCCGGGGTT
>JAHFSN010000004.1 GCA_023265735.1 Spirochaetaceae bacterium
CATGCCGCCCATGCCCCCCATTCCGCCGCCGGCGGGAGCCGGGGCCTTCTTCTCGGGCAGGTCGGTGACAGCGCATTCGGTAGTCAGCAGCAGTCCGGCGATGGAGGCGGCGTTCTGCAACGCACTCCGGGTCACCTTGGCGGGGTCAATGATCCCGGCCTTCATCATGTCGACCCATTCCATCTTGTTGGCGTCGAAGCCCCAGCCCTTCTTCTCGCTCTTGGCCTTGTCGGCGATGATGGCACCGTCGACACCGGCGTTGTTGGCGATCTGGCGGATGGGTTCCTCCATGGCGCGGCGGGCAATCTTGAAGCCAATCTTCTCTTCCTCGCTGAGGCTGGAGATGTCGGCCTTTTCCAGGGCCTGGGCCACCTGGACGAGGGCCACGCCACCACCGGGGACGATGCCTTCTTCAAGGGCGGCGCGGGTGGCCGACAGGGCGTCTTCCACCCGGTGCTTCTTCTCTTTCAGTTCCACTTCGGTGGGGGCCCCGACGTTGATCACGGCCACGCCGCCGGCGAGCTTGGCCAGGCGTTCCTGGAGCTTCTCCCGGTCGTAGTCGCTGGTGGTCTCTTCGATCTGGGCCCGGATCTGGGCCACGCGGTCCTTGATAGCCTTGGCGGTGCCCACGCCGTTGATGATGGTGGTGTTTTCCTTCTCGACCTTCACGGTCTTGGCTCGGCCGAGCTGCTTGAGCTCCACATTCTCGAGCTTCATGCCGAGGTCTTCGCTGACCAGCTCGCCACCGGTCAAGATCGCGATGTCTTCCAGCATGGCTTTGCGGCGGTCTCCGAACCCGGGGGCCTTGACGGCACAGACCTGGAGCGCTCCCCGCATGTGGTTGACGACCAGGGTGGCCAAGGCCTCTCCATCGACGTCTTCGGCAATGATCAGAAGCTGCTTTCCGGTCTGGACAACTTTTTCCAGGACGGGGAGCAGGTCCTTCATGGTGCTGATCTTCTTTTCGTAGATCAGGATGTAGGGATCTTCCAGCACGGCGGACAGGGTGTCACGGTTGGTTGCGAAGTAGGGAGAAAGGTAGCCACGGTCGAACTGCATTCCTTCGACGTACTCGATGGAGGTTTCGATGGTCTTGGATTCCTCGACGGTGATGACGCCGTCCTTCCCGACCTTCTCCATGGCGTTGGCGATCTGCTCGCCGATTTCCTTGTCGTTGTTGGCGGAAATCGAAGCGACCTGACTGATCTCGTCCTTGTCGCCGCCGATGTCCTTGTGCATCTTGAGGAGTTCGGCCTTCGCCAGCTCCACAGCCTTGTCGATCCCCCTCTTGAGGGACATAGGATTGACACCCGCAGCCACGGACTTCAGACCTTCCTTGGCGATGGAATACGCCAACACGGTCGCGGTCGTCGTACCGTCGCCGGCCACGTCGTTGGTCTTGATGGCCACTTCCTTCACCAACTGGGCTCCCATATTTTCAAAGGGATCTTCCAGTTCGATTTCCCGAGCGACGGAAACTCCGTCCTTGGTTACAGTGGGTGCGCCGAACTTCTTGTCCAGAAGGACATTTCGGCCCTTGGGTCCCAGAGTGACCATCACAGCCCGGGAAAGTTTCTCGACGCCGTTCAACAGGGAACGTCGTGCCTCTTCGGTGAAGAGTAGTTGTTTTGCCATAACAACTCCTTGATAAAAAGATGTTATAAAAAGATTTAATGGAAATAAGCCGCCGGCCACACCGGCTCGCCAAGTATCAAGATACAAATTTTGGACAGTGGCGTAAAGTCTTTTTGGAAAAAACCTTGACTAAGGCTGCCGGTTCGATCCAAGAATCTTTCCATGCGGCTTCCCGCCACACAGCCTACCGTGTTCGTCGACCTCTCTCATCTCGACCTGCCCTCGACGATGGCCCTCCTTACCGACCTGGCTTCCCGCGAGGCCTGGGCGTCTGCGAGGACGGCGTCAGTCTGTCATTGGGTGCTGGGGCCCACCAAGAACATCGACGTCCTCGGGGCCCAGGGGAACGGACCGGACTTCCTGCGGGCTAGGCTGGCGGCCGGGGACCACCTGATCTGTACGAATCCCACTGGGTTGGATTGGAACTCTCTCTTTCCCGAGGAGGCGGCCCGGGAGGAACAGTACGTGCGCAGCCTCGTCGGACGACCCCTGGACCTTGCCCTGGCTGCCACCCCCACGTCCCCTGATTGGCTCGCGGAAAGACCAAGCCGCACCTTGCGGATCGGCGCCGAGGGTGTCTGGATCGAGGGGAATTCCCGACGGGGTTACGTGCCCTGGGCCCCCCACAATTCCCGTAGCAAGGCCGGTGCGTGGTGGCTGGTCCCCGGGCAGGCCCTCTTTTCTCTTCCCCCGACACCCTGGACAACCCTGCCGGAAGAGCGCCTCGTTCCGAAGCAGACGCCGGACACCATCGATCCTTCCTGCCCGTCTCCCCGAGAAAAGGAGGCGATCTACGCATTGGGAGCCGCCAGGCGGGAGCCCCCTTCTTCCCCGCTTCGGCAGGCGGTGCTCCTGCCTGTGAAAGGATTTCCCGGACTGGGCACCCGCGACGTTGTGGACTTTGAGGAGTCCCTAGGAGGTGTCCGAAAGCGGGCGCTCATCGCCAACATGCAGGGCCAAACGGACCTGAGGGAGGCCGGGTTACACGTGAGATTTTCGGGTGGACGGCTCGTTTCGGTAGTCGACGAGAAGAGCGGACTTGTGCTCTGCTCCGGCTCCCAGTCCGCCGTGACGTGGGGAGGGAAGAGCCATCCCTTTGTGATCAACAGCGCGTTTTCTTTCGAGGGAGACTATTCGTGGGGTCTGCGCCAGAGCCTGCTCTTGGAACACGAAGACCTTGTGGAACCAGGCCGCGCCATCCTCGATTTCTTCTTCGTGCAGGAGAGTCCCGAGCTCTTCGTTTCGGCCACGGTTCGATGGCCGCAGTGGCGGGTTCCCACGTCGATCCAGCGATGGGCCATCTTGGAAACCACTCTCTTTGAGGTCCCAGCCACCCATCCCTTGACCAGCCGGGTCTTCTGGCCCGATGGGCAGTCGACGGATAGGATGACCCGAAGGCCGAAGGCGGGCCGATGCACGGGCACGGACTTCCTCTTCACGGCTGGCCCGGCGGGGCTCGTCGTCGGATTTCCCCAAAATCAGACGGCGCGACCCCATTCGTTGCCTTGGGAAATCGTGCGGACCGGGGGCAAGCCTCGCCTCGTTGTCAATCCCGAGGGGGGGACGACCCCCAAGCCGAGCGCCCATTTCGATGGGGTCGAAGAGCACTTCAGCTTCTACTTCGCCCGACCCGAGGGGGCCAAGCTCCCCTTCGAAGTGACCCGGAAGCAGGCGGTGGAGCTCATCTCCCCCCATCTTCAGGTTCCCCCGGCCCCCGGGACAGCTTCCGAATCTTGACACCCCTGCACTTCCTCTCTAAACTCTTTCAGTTATCTTGGGGTGCGTTTGCGCCCGTAAGATCGCCTTCGTGTAAGGCGTCTACCCTCCTCAAGGAGTATCCATGAACAGGAACCGAAAGAACGTTCCCAAAGGGAAACTGGTTCGGCACCTGGGGATCAACATTTTTGAGCAGCCGAAGTACGACAAGCTGCTGAAAAAGAAACCCCATGCTCCCGGAATGCACGGTCCGAAAAAGAAGCGGACCAAGCAAACCGAGTACGGCAAGCAGCTGGTTGAAAAGCAGAAGCTGAAGTTTGCCTACGGCGTCTCCGAACGCCAGATCCGCAACATTTTCGAAAAGGCCAAGACGATGCCCGGTATCACCGGTGACTCGATGCTGAGTCTGCTGGAGCGACGGCTCGACAACGTGATTTTCCGCCTCGGATTGTCCACCAGCCGTTCCCAGGCCCGTCAGATGGTCGGTCATGGTCATTTCCATGTCAACGGCCGTGTCGTGAATATCCCCTCTTACAGTGTGAAAGGCGGCGACGTGATTTCCGTGAAAGACCGGGAAAGCGTCAAGAAACTCGTGCGCGAGCAGTATGCCAAGCATTCGGGCAAGGCCAAGAGCGCGTGGATCAACTTCGCGGAAGACGCTCTGCAGGCTACTGTGGACCATCTCCCCCGCCGGGAAGAAATTCCCACGATCGCCAACGAACAGATGGTGGTTGAACTCTACGCCAAGTAATCGTACCGATTTGGTGCAGAGAGAAATGTCGGCTCCGGCCGCGTAAAACAGACTTGTCTTTCGCCGGGCAATGGATGTTCCCCGGGTGCTCGCTTTGCGGGACCTTCGGGTTGTGGTTTGGGAGCCGACTTTCTTGTTTCTAGCGTCGGACGAGGCGCCCCAGGAACTCCTGGTTTCCCCGCCGCCCTCTGACAGCCGAGGGCATTCGTTCGGCAAGTGTCACGCCTTCGTCCCTTAAGTCCCTTTCCAAGACTTCCAGGATTTCCTCGAGCCGTCCGTCGGGGACTACCCCCTGAAAGTCGGAGGGCGGCTGCACCCACTCAAACTGAGGCTTAATCAGGGCTATCATCCAGCCTTCTTGGGTCAACGAGAGGATCTTCGACGCCGCACCCCGCAGGGACCGAAACGAGAGGTCCGCCACCGCCGCGTGAGGAACCGGGCTGAGGGCCTCAACCTCCATGATGTTCGTCCCTTCCCTAACAACGACCCGCGGATCCACTCGAAGCTTCCAGTCCAGCTGGCCCACACCCACGTCCACGGCATGGACGGAGAGGGCCCCGCGCTGGAGCAAAGCGTCGGTGAACCCGCCCGTGGAACTCCCGGCGTCCAGAAAGACCTTGCCGGCCACGACAACACTCCAGGCTTCGAGGGCCGGGTCGAGCTTGAAGCCCCCTCGGCTGACAAACTTTTTTGAGGACAGCGTCACCTCGGCATCAGCAGAAACGGAAGCCTTGGGATCCCGAATCACAGACCCGTCGATGACGACCTCGGCGCAGAGAACCCGGGAGTAGAGCTTCTCCCGAGGAAGGTCGGGGTACAGCTGCACGAGGAGATCGAGAACCGTGAGAGTCCGAGGTTTCTTCTTCATACTCGAAGGCGCTGGATCGAAAGAGCCCGGCCGGAGGCCGCGTCGACGGTCACCAGGGCCCCGTGGATGCAGGCCGGGGCGTCGAGGACCTCGGACCGGAGCGGCAGCATGGTGAGCGCTCGGCGGATGCTGACTTCGGGATCGCTTCCGATCACGGACCCCTCGGGACCGCACATTCCCAGGTCGCTCTGGAACGCCGTCCCCAGGGGGAGAATTCTCTCGTCGGCGGTGGCGACGTGGGTATGGGTCCCAACCACGGCCGACGCCACCCCGTCGAGCCAATACCCGAAAGCTTCCTTCTCTTCGGGGGCCTCTGCGTGGAAGTCGACGAAAAGCAGGGGCGTCTCCTGGCTCAGCCGGGTCAGGAGCTCCTTCCCTCTTGAGAACGGATCGTCGATGGACGCCATGCGGCTGCGTCCCTGCAGATTGACCACAGCCGCCTTCCAGCCCTCGCCCTCCACCACACACCAGCCCTTTCCCGGTAAGCCCGCCGGATAGTTGTCGGGTCTCAAAAGGCGGTCTTCCGCAGCCAGCAGATCCGTGATCTCCCTTTTCTCCCAGACGTGGTTGCCCGTGGTTACCACGTCGACCCCGGCTTCCCGGAGGCCGTGATACTGCTCGGGGAGCAGTCCCAGCCCGTCCTCGGCGGCGTTCTCGGCGTTGACGACGACCAGGTGCGGCAGGAAAGTTGTTTTCAGTTCGGGAAGTTTTGACAAAATGGCCCTGTACCCGGAAAGACCCACGAGGTCTCCCAGGAACAGGGCCCTGAATTCAACGAGCGTATTCGACAACCCGGGTTTCCCGGATAATCGTGACCTTAATCCGACCAGGGTAATGCAAGTCAGACTCAATCTTCTTGGCAATGTCCTTCGCCAAGTCCTTGGCCTGCAGGTCGTTGACGGTCTCGTTGTTGACGATGATGCGGATCTCGCGGCCGGCCTGGATGGCGTAGCACTTGTCGACGCCGGGGAAGCTGGTGGCGATGTTCTCCAGGCCTTCCAGCCTCTTGATGTAGTTGTCGAGGGTCTCGCGGCGGGCGCCCGGACGACTGGCCGAAATCGCGTCGGCAATCTGTACCAGCACCGACTCGGGACACACCGGCTCCACGTCATTGTGGTGCGCAGCAATCCCGTTGACCACCTTCGAGTCCTCGCCCATCTTCTTAGCCAGCTCGGCGCCCAGCTCGGCATGGTTCTCGTCGCCTTCGGACTCCATGCCCTTACCAATGTCATGGAGGAGGGCAGCCCTGCGGGCCAAGTCGCGGTCGAGGCCGATCTCGGCGGCCAGCATCCCCGCGAGGATGGAGACTTCCTTGGAATGGGCCAACACGTTTTGCCCGTAGCTGGTTCGGAAATGAAGTCGCCCGAGGGCCTTCACCAGCTCCTGGTTCAGGTTGTGGATGCCCATGTCGAAGCACACCCTCTCGCCTTCCTCGTAGATCGTTTGGTTGATTTCCTTGGCGACCTTGTTAACGACCTCTTCGATGCGGGCGGGATGGATTCGTCCGTCCTGGATGAGTCTCTCGAGGCTGGTCTTAGCAATCGTCTTGCGAATCGGATCAAAACACGAGATGACCACGGCCTCGGGGGTGTCGTCGATGATGACGTCGACGCCGGTCAAGGTCTCCAGAGTTCGGATGTTGCGGCCTTCACGGCCAATGATCCGGCCCTTCATCTCTTCGTTCGGCAGGGACACCGACGTAACGGTCACCTCGGACGTCACCTCGGTGGCCACCCGTTGAAGGGTGGTCACGAGGATGTCGCGGGCGCGTTTCTCCGCTGAGGTCGTCGCTTCCTGCTCGATCTTGTTGATAATGACCTGAGCGTCGTGCTTCGCATCATTCTCCATCTTCTGGATGATCATGCGCTTGGCATCTTCCGCAGTGAGTCCCGAGATCCTTTCGATTTCCGCTTTGAGAAAGCCTTCCTGTTCAGTCAGGCCCACCTCACGGTTCGCTATGTCTTTTTCTTTGGCCTCAAATGCCAAGAGTTGCTGGTCTACGCCCTGCAGTTTCTTTTCTAGGTTGTCTTCTTTCTGCTGAAGCCTTTTTTCGAATTTCTGAAGCTCAGCCCGGCGGTCCCGAAGATCCCTCTCCTGGTTATTGCGATCTCGGATGAGCTGGTCTTTGGCTTCCAGCAACATCTCCTTTCGCTTGTTCTCAGCTTCTTTTATCGCTTCCTGCTTTACTCGTTCAGCTTTCTGCTCCGAAGAAGAAAGTTGGTATTTGGCATACAGCCAGC
This sequence comes from Spirochaetaceae bacterium, assembly GCA_023265735.1. Lineage (GTDB taxonomy): Bacteria > Spirochaetota > Spirochaetia > JABEVK01 > JABEVK01 > JAIFLN01. The sequence continues at coordinate 7,211 of JAHFSN010000004.1, forward strand.
GGACGGTCCAACCCAATAGAAGACCTGCAGGGAGCGTTATCAGGGTCACCAAAAGCGTGTTTCCCATAAACTCTCCTCTGTCGATTTTTCTCTGAGTGAGTATATAACAAATTGTTCACCGAGGCAACCGCTATTTTGGCCGGGTCGATTCGCTATTCAATTCGTCGCGGAGCCAGGAGGTTAAGCGCGTCTTCGGGCGCCTTGCGCATCCCCAGCAGGAGCCACGCGGGACTTCTATGGAAGAGGATGGGGACGCACATAATCGACTTCAGGAACTTCAGGTCCTTCGGGTGGAACGCTTGGTTGAGCACGGGATGGGAGGTCCCTCCGTTGATGACGTGGAGGGCTCGGACCTTCAAGAACTGCTGGACCAACGGAGATTCGGGTCCAAAGCTCAGGAGCTCCTTGCCCGAATCGCTGAAGCCCACGTTGTTCTCGGCATTCCAGACTCCGTCTCGATCGGTGAGGATGGCGGCCGTGAAGGCGTCCAGCGCCGTGACAATCTCGGAGAGGGCGCGGAAGAGGCTCACTTCGTCGGAATCTCCGGCGAAGCGGTCCCAATCGAATCCGCCGCCGGTCCAGCGCCACTCTCGGGCCCGACGCCGTGGGAGCACGTCGTCCTCGAGGGGAAGGAACGAGTCGGACTCGGGTCCCGCCATCACTTCGTCAACCAGGGCTCCAAAATCGTCGCGGCCGGTCGAAGACTGCCGGAAGATCTCATCGCGAATGGTGACCACGTCGCCAAGCTCCTCAAAAACGCCCAGGCTCGTCGTCCCCCAACTGGCGTCCAGCTGGTCAAGAGTGTAGGTGGTCTCCGTCCCATGGGTGTCCTCGGGGACCTCCTCGAGCACTTCCTCCAGTTCGTCCAAGACCTCTTCGTCGGCTGCACGGTCGTCGACTGAGTCAAATAGCTCGATCACTTCGGTAGCTCCCGGAGCGGGGGTGCGAGGATGGAAGATCTCGGCCTGGGCCACGGAAGGCGGCAGGGCCTCCAGTTCTCCTTCATCGTTTTCCAGCTCCTCTAGTTCCTCTAGGTCCGACGCTTCGTCTGAACGGGGAGTGCTACCTGATGCCTGCGCGCGCGGAGCCGTTGTCTGAGAGTCATGGGCGTCAAGGTCCGGGGACGTTTCGTCCCAGTCCTCAACTTCGGTGGCCAGTTCCTCCAAATCGTCCTCAGGTCCCGCGGAGACGGGCGTCTCCTTCCGGTCTTCCTGGGGCACGGGAGCAACCTCGGCCTCTTCGACCTCGTCGAGAGCCTCGACCTCCTCAAGGTCTTCGACTTCTTCGACCTCTTCAATGTCTTCGACGTCGCCGAGTTCCTCCAGGGGGGCAGAGGCCGGAGCCGGCCGCGGTACCACGGCTGTCCCGGCCGCCGGCGCCGCCGTCCCTGCAGTGGAGACGACGAAACGCCCTTGGGTCAGGGCTTGTTGCAGGAGAGTCTCGAGCCGCTTCCAGTCGGCGTTGGACGAGGACTCCGGGGGAGCCGGGCCTCGCAGAAGGTCCATGACCTCTTGCCAGCTGGTGTCGATGTACCGGTCGACCCATTCCTGGTCCCGCTTGCGGACCTTTCCCAAACTTCGCCGGACATCGGAGCGGATCTCGTCGGAGTGTTTTGTCAGCTCCTCCCGAAGACTCTGGATCTTGTCGCCTTCCTTCAGGTCGAGGTACTGCCTCACCACTTGGAGCTGGAAGCGCTTGACCTTCCGGGTCACTGCCGTCAGTGGTTCACCTCGGAGGTTCATCAGAAGAAAGACCACCAGGAAGAGGACGGTGTAGAAGGACAGGAGGAGGATTCCCTTCAGAACGGGGTCCATCTCCAGGGTCTGGGAAGGAACCAGGACACGGGCGTGCCCCTTCTGGATCAGCGCAATGGTAAACTGCCCGTCCGCCCGGGCCAGGCGCTGAACCGGCGGAGTGATGCCCTTCGCCCGGAGGTCCTGGACCCGGGCCAAGACGGGGGGATCGATTCTCTGCCCGAGGGACGAGAGCAGAAGGTCATCGGGACCCAGTAGCTGGACGGGCTGAGCCGTGAACGGAATCCCGGCTTCGGCCAAGGAAAATCGGAGATCCTCCAGGGAGACTTCCAGCAGCACGAGTCCGATGACTAGGCCCTGGCTGTCCTTGAGGGGCCGAACAAAGGTGACATTCCGGCCCAGGTTTGTCAGGAGATGAACGCTCCCGTTGGTCAGAGTGGAGTCTGTGAGGTCGGGCAACCCTACCTCGTCCACCTGCCGGTAGATCAGATTGAAGTCGGTGCGTGACTTGACGTCGGCGTCCTCGGTGGAAAAGTGAAGCTGGGTCCGGCTGGCGTTGAGGACGCGAAGGCTTCCTCCGCCCCGGACGCCCAGCAGGAAAAGCTTCGTCGCTTGGAACCTCTTCTGCAGAACGTCCCGGGCGGGAGTGGGACTCAGAACGCCCTCGAATGACCCGTCGGTCAGAAGCTTGTCGAGCTTCTCCAGCGTCGCCTTCTTCCAAAGCTCGTAAGAGTCGGCCACCTGCCCCAACCGATTCTGTACGTCTGAAACCATGCGCGGACTGTAGAACTGCGCTTCGACCCAGGGAAAAAGCCCCGAGAACGCTACGGCAGAAAAGGCGGCGAAGGCCACCGTTGAGATCAACAAGCTGAAGGACAGACGTTTTGCAATGGCCATAAAAAAAGGAGGGAAATCCCTAAGGACCCCCTCCTTCATCTTCGGCAGATGCCGAAAAAAGTCGAGCCGAAGTTACTCGGCGGCGACCTTCTTGGCAGCAGCCTTCTTCGCCGGCGCCTTCTTGGCGGGGGCTTTCTCGGCAGCCTCGGCCTTCGGAGCGGCCTTCTTGGCAGGAACCTTGGCCTTGGCGCCATCCTCCGGAGCGGCTTCCACCTTCTCCGTCTTCTCGACAAACTCGAGGATCACCATCTCGGCGGCATCGCCGAAGCGCTGGCCGAGCTTGAGAATACGAGTATAGCCGCCCGCCCGCTTCTCAAAGCGAGGTCCGAGGACGGTGAAGAGCTTCACCAGAACGTCGTCCTGAGTGATGGTCTTCGCGATCTCCCGCCGATTGTGCACCGAGTCAACTTTCGCCCGGGTGACCATCTTCTCGGCGTGGCGCCGCACTTCCAGGGCCTTGGATTTCGTCGTCGTGATCCGCTCGTAGGTGAAAAGCGACGTCACCATGTTCTTGATCAGAGCCCGACGGTGTCCTGCCCGGCGGTTCAAGCGGTTGAAACCGGTCTTGTTGTTCATTCTGCTATTCCTTATCCTGCTTCGTCAGCTTGAGGGCCTGGATGATCTGACTGGTATCGGTCATCCCGAACGTCAGGTTCCTGTCCTTCAATTTGAGCTTGATTTCCTCAAGACTCTTCTTGCCGAAGTTCCGGGTCTTGGCGATGTCCTCTTCGGACTTCCGGATCAGTTCGCCAATGGTCTTGATGTTGGCATTTTTGAGACAATTGCTCGAGCGCACCGAGAGCTCCAGGTCCTCAACCGGCGTGTTCATGAGAGCCTTCACGGTCACCTCGTCTTCGCTGATCTCGTCGTCACCTGCCACCTCATCCTCGTTAAAGTTGATGAAGATGCTGAAGTGATCCTTGGCAATTTTGGCGGCCTCGGCCAGGGCATTCTCGGGAGAGATTGTCCCATCGGTCCAGATCTCGAGGTTGAGCTTGTCGTAGTCGGCCCTCTGGCCCACGCGGGTATCTTCGACCCCGTACTTCACCCTTTTGATCGGAGAGTAGATCGAATCGACCGCAATGGTGTTCGTGATCTCAATGTTCTTTTCGTGCACTTCGGCGGGCACGTAGCCTCGGCCGAGGTCAATTTGGAGTTCAAACTCGATGTGCGCCTTGGGAGAAAGCGTGGCAATATGCAGATCCTTGTTAATGATCTCCACGCCGCTGACACAGAGGTCGGCCCCCGTGATGGTTCCCTTGTCCTTGCCATTGACTTCCACAAGGATGACGGTGCTTTCCAACTCATCTTCGACGCTGATCTGAAGACTCTTCAGATTCGCCAGGATGACGGGGGTATCCTCGACAACTTCAGGGATCGATTCAAATTCGCTGGAAAGGAGATGCGGAGTTCCATCTTCCTTGAAGCTCGTGATCCGGATACCGGACACCGCATAACCCTGAATCGAGGAAAGAAGAATTCGCCGCAGCGTATTCCCGATGGTGTGTCCGTACCCACGTTCAAAGGGATAAGCGATAAACTTCCCGTAGTTGGGTTGCAGATCGCTCTGCTCAAAGTGCAACCCTTTTGGTCGCTTGAAACCCTTCAAAAGATTCTTTCTCGCCATTTCAACTCCTTAATACGTACAGCGACACCGTCCCATACCATGCCCCGCAAAGCAGGGCACCGAGATCGGTCTCGCCGTCACGGCCGACGCATCAGACGCGGCGGGCTTTTCGCGGGCGGCAACCGTTATGAGGAATCGGAGTGACATCGTGAATGCTCTTGACTCGGAAGCCCAGGGTTCCCAAGGACCGGATAGCGGATTCTCGTCCGACTCCGGGTCCCTTCACGAACACATGGAGTTCCCGAAGTCCGAATTCCTTAGCCTTGTTGGCCGCACTCTCGGCCGTCGTCTGGGCCGCGAAAGGAGTGGACTTTTTGGCTCCGCGGAAACCGAGCCCGCCGGCAGAAGCCCAAGACAGGGCGTTTCCCCGCAGATCGGTCACCGTAACAATCGTGTTGTTGAACGTCGCCTGAATGAAGACGTTCCCTTCGAAGACAACTTTCTTTTCTTTCTTCTTCTTCGCTTTGGCCAAAATAACTCTCCCGATTACTTCTTCTTGTTCGCGACGGTCTTACGCTTGCCTTTCCTGGTCCGGGCGTTCGTCTTGGTCCGCTGACCGCGCACGGGAAGACCTTTGCGGTGGCGAAGGCCCCGATAGCAACCAATATCCATCAAGCGCTTGATGTTCAGAGACACTTCGGATCGAAGCCGCCCCTCAACAGTGTAGTCGCTCTCAATCACCTTCCGGAGTTCGTTAATCTCTTCTTGGTTCAGATCGTTGGTCTTCTTGTTCGGATCGATCTTGGTCCTGCCGCAAATTTCCAAGGCTCTGGACCGGCCGATCCCGTAGATATACGTCAGGGCAATATCCACGTGTTTGTTGGGCAAATCGATACCCGCAATTCTCGCCATGTTTCAAATACTCCCTTAACCTTGCCGCTGCTTATGCTTCGGGTTCTTGCAGACAATCCTAAGCACACCCCGGCGACGAATGATCTTGCACTGGTCGCAGATGGGTTTAACGCTGACTCTGACTTTCATGGAACAAATCTCCTACAGGTTCCTCGACTTAATTTTTCCCTTCTTAGCGAATCCCTCGTGGTGGTGCATCCGCAGGTGGCCTTCAATCTGCGACATCGTATCCAAATCCACACCAACCAAGATGAGAAGGGACGTTCCGCCCATCACGTAGGCCAGGGCCGAAGGAAAGCCGGGTATCCACATGACAATCAACTGCGGAATCACGGCAATGAGGGCCAAGAAAAGCGACCCCGGAAGGATAATCCGATTCAATATCCTTGTCAAATGCTCTTCCATCTTCTCGGAACGGATTCCGGGGATCGATCCCCCATGCTCTCTCACCTGTTTCGAAATCTCGACCGGGTTCAAGGACACCTGCGTATAGAAGTAGGCGAAGAAGATGATCAGCAAGGTGTAAAGAACAAGGTAAGGAATATCCCGGGGACGAAGAAAACTCGCCACGGCACCGAGCCACGGAACCTGGGATCCCAGGTTCCCTGCAATCTGCAGCGGGAACATCAAGACCGACGACGCAAAGATGATCGGGATGACGCCCGACGGATTCATCTTGAAGGGAATGTACGTGCTCTGGGCGCCGTACATCTTCCGTCCCACGACCCGCTTGGCGTAGTTGACCGGAATCTTCCGCTGCCCCTGCTGTTCGAAGATGACCAGCGCGATGACGCCGATAAAGAGCAACAGCACCAGGATCACGAAGACCGGGTTCAGGTCGCCGCGCTGGATGGCGCCGAAGAGCTGAGCGAACGCGTCCGGGATCCGGGCCACGATTCCTGTGAAGATCAGGAGGGAGATTCCGTTTCCGATCCCTCGCTGGTTGATCTGCTCGCCCATCCACATCAGGAACATGGTTCCCGTGGTGACGGTCAGCATGGCAATCAGGACGAAGGACCAGTGGGGAATCGAAACCGCATCGGGAATGCTTCGGGCCAGTTCCGTCACCGCAAACGACTGAATGAGACAGACGACCACCGTGCCCAGACGGGTCCACCGGTGAATCTTCTTCTTCCCCCCGTCCTCTTGGGAAACCTTCTTGAACGAAGGAAACACCACCACCATGAGCTGCATGATGATCGACATCGAGATATAGGGCATGATGCCGAGCATGAAGATCGAGAAGTTGTGGAAGGCCCCGCCGGAGAAGAAGTCAAAATAGTCAGTCAAAGAGGTGCCGTTAGCCTGCTGCTGCGTAAAGTACAGCTTCAGCGCCGTGCCGTTGATTCCCGGAATCGGAAGGACCGCTCCCAAACGAAACACCAGCAGGATCCCCAACGTGAAGAAGATCCTGTCTCTGAGATCCTTGATGCGAAAGATGTCGAAAAGCGGCGTACTAGCCATGGATCACATCCCGTCAGGAGTTTTCAGCGGGACTAACGTCCGCGCTTGGAGTCACAACCACCGTTCCGCCCGCCTTCTCGACGGCGGCCTTGGCACCGGCGGAGATCTTGCCCACCTGAATGGTCAATTTCTTCGTCAGGGTACCCTTACCCAAAATCTTTACGGCGGTTTCTTTGTTCCGGAGGATACCCTTGGCCACGAGGGTCTCGTAGCTGACAGTCTCTCCGCTGGAGTAGAACTTCTCCAATAGCAGAAGGTTCACCGCGGTGTATTCGATCCGGAAGGGAGCATTGCTGAACCCTCGGGCCGGAAGGCGTCGGAACAGAGGAGTCTGACCGCCTTCAAAACCGAGGCGCACACCGCCACCGGAGCGGCTCTTCTGCCCCTTGTTACCCCGAGTCGAGGTACCACCGGTCCCCGTGGAACGTCCACGGCCAATGATATGTTTCTTTTTGTTGGCACCAACTGGGGCGCGAAGGATAAAGGACTCTGCCATTATTTCACTTCCTCCCAAACCACCAGGTGGGCAATGGACTCAATCTGACCGATCTGGGCCGGATTGGCCGCCACTTCGACGACAGAGTTCAGCTTGCCCAGACCCAGGGCCTTCACGGTGGCCCGGTGGTTCGGCTTCGTACCGATGGTGCTGCGCACCAGTTTCACTCGAATTTTCTTTTCAGCTTTCTTCGCCATACTTAACCCCAGAGTTCCTTCAAGGACTTGCCGCGGTTCACAGACATCTTCTTGGCGTCGAGCATCTCCACCAAGCCGCGGAAGACGGTCTTCACGACGTTGACAGCATTTCCCGACCCAATCGACTTGCTCAGCACGTCGCGGACTCCCACGGCTTCCATCACGGCGCGGACGTGGCCACCGGCAATGATACCGGTACCGGGCGCAGCGGGCTTCAGAAGCACGTGCGAGCTCTTGAACGAGGTGTTGATTTCGTGAGGCAGCGTCCCGTTGCGCACGGGAACATTGATCATGCTTCTCTTGGCCCGGTCCACGCTCTTGCGGATGGCTTCCGAAACGTCATTGGCCTTGCCGAAACCGTACCCCACGTTGCCGTTTCTGTCGCCGACGACGACCATGGCGGAGAACGAGAACCGCCGACCGCCCTTCACAACTTTGGCGACGCGGTTCAACCGGATCAGCTTTTCGACGTAGTCCTTGTTATCTTTAGAACTGTCCATACTTTCCCCTTAGAACTGGATGCCGGCTTCGCGGATGGCATCGGCAAAACTCTTGATCACGCCGTGATAGCGAAAGCCATTCCGGTCAAAAACCGCGGTGGTGATCTTCTTCTCTTTCAGGCGCTTGCCCAACTCGGTACCGAGGGCCTTCACGCCCTCCACGTTGATCTTGGTTTCGGTCAAAGCCTTCTCCAAGTCCGAAACGGAGGCCAGAGTCTTCCCACTCAGATCGTCGATGGCCTGGCAATAAAAATGCTTGTTGGAGGCAAACACGCTCAGGCGAGGCCTCTCGGCCGAGCCCTTCACAATGCTGCGGATCCGGAGTTTTCTCTTCTGTCGTCTTTGGGCCTTTTCAATCAGCTTCTTCATGAAAAACTCCTGCCTACTTCTTCACGCCGGACTTGCCGACCTTTCTGCGAATGGTCTCATCGTCGTAGCGAATTCCCTTGCCTTTATAGGGTTCGGGAGCCCGGAGGCCTCGGATCTCGCTGGCCACCTTGCCGACCAGTTCTTTGTCGATGCCGGTCACGGTCAACTTCACGTTGGCTTCCACGGAAATCTGGATTCCCGCCGGAATCACGTACTCAATCTGGTTGGAGTATCCCAGGTTCAGCGTCAGGATGTTTCCCTTCACTTCTCCGCGGAAACCCACACCGTTGATCACCAGGCCCTTGCTAAAGCCGCTGGAAACCCCGACGAGCATGTTGTTCAGCAGGCTTCGGTAGAGGCCGTGCTTGGCCTTCGTGGCCTTTTCTTCGTCCGATCTGCGGACGACGATCGTTTCACCTTTCGACTCAAACGCGATCTTGGGATCGTAGGTTCGGGTCAATTTCCCCTTAGGACCCTCGACACTGAGGACAGAGCCGGCGAAATTCACCTTGACTCCCTTCGGCAGGTCGATGGGCTTGTTGCCAATCCGGGACATTCCTCTCTCCTCACCACACGGAACAGATCAGCTCACCGCCGACCTTCTTTTCCGCAGCTTTTCTTCCCGTCGTCACACCTTGGGAGGTCGAGACGATCAGAGTTCCGTATCCATTCAGGATACGGGGCATTTCCTTGTAGCCCGAATAGACGCGCCGCCCAGGAGTCGAGAGACTCTTGAGACCATGGATGACGGCATCGTTCTTGTCATCGTACTTCAGGAAAATGCGAAGGGTATTCAAACCCTCCTGGTTCAATTTCTTAAAGTTCTTGATGAAGCCCTCGTTTTTGAGGATCTTAACAATCTCCAACTTCAGCTTGGAGGTGGTGATGTCGACTTTCTCGAACTTCGCCTCGCTGGCGTTTCGGATTTTCGTCAGCATATCTGCAATAGGATCAGAAACAGACACTTCAATCTCCTCCGATTACCAGCTCGATTTTGTGATGCCGGGAATCAAGCCTTGGCTGGCAAACTTCCGGAAGCACAAACGGCACAGTTGGAATTTTCGAATATACCCGCGAGGACGTCCGCAAACTTTACACCGATTGTAACCTCGGGTGGAAAATTTCGGAGTCTTGTTGGCTTTGATGATCAGGGATTTCTTCGCCATGATTACCTCTTGAACGGCATGCCCAGGCGCTTAAGCAAACTGCGGGCTTCCTGGTCGGTCGGAGCTGTCGTGACTATTGCCACGTTGAGACCACTGATCTTCTCGATCTTGTCGTAGTCGATCTCGGGGAAGATGATCTGTTCGGTGATGCCCAAGGAGTAGTTCCCGTGGCCGTCAAAGGCGTTCGGGTTCACTCCCCGGAAGTCCTTGACCCGAGGCAGAGCGACATTCAGGAGCCGGTCAAGAAACTCGTACATCCGGGCACCCCGAAGGGTCACCTTGGCACCGATTTCCTGGCCTTCGCGCACCTTGAAGTTGGCGATCGACAGCCGAGCCTTGGTCTTCACGGTCTTCTGACCGGTGATCTGGCCCAGTTCCTTAATCGCGGCATCCAGAAGCTTCTTGTTTACGAGGGCTTCCCCCATACCCATGCTCACGACGACCTTTTCGACCTTGGGAATCTGCATGACGGTCGAGTAACTAAACTCGGTCATAAGTTCCTTCGCGATTTTGTCGCTGTAGAGCTGCTTCAAACGGGGAACGTACTTGTCAGCCATCAAACTGCCTCTCCGGTGTTCTTCGCGATCCGAACCTTTTTGTCACCTTCGAACTTGTAGCCCAGTCGCGTCTCTTTTCCGTTCTTCCCAATCACCATGACGTTGGAGATGTGGAGGAACCCTTCGACTTCAATGATCCCACCCTTCTCCTGCTGGTTCCGGGGCCGGACGGTCTTCTTCTTCATGTTCAGGCCTTCCACGAGCACCCGACCCTTCACCGTGTCGATTTCGAGAATGCGCCCGGACTTTCCTTTGTCCTTCCCGGTGAGAACTTTCACCAAGTCGTTCTTTTTCAGTTTCGTGTTCATGCTCATCCTCTCACAGCACTTCCGGAGCCAGCGAGACAATCTTCATGAAGTCGCGGTCGCGGAGTTCGCGGGCCACGGGTCCGAAGATGCGCTTTCCGATCGGGTTGTAGGTTTCGTCGATGATCACGCAGGCGTTGTCGTCGAATCGAATATAGGTTCCATCGGGCCGTCGATACTCTTTGGCCACCCGAACGACGACCGCGGTCTTCACGTCGCCCTTCTTCACGATGGCGGTAGGAATCGACTCCTTGATCGCCACGATGATGACGTCGCCCACCGTCGCGTACTTGCGGCTCGTCCCCCCGAGGACCCGGATGCACATGGCTTCCTTGGCCCCGGTGTTGTCGGCGACGGTCATGCGGCTTTCTTGCTGAATCATCTTATCACCTCCGCCTTACCGAGCCCGCTCGACGATCTCGAGAAGGTTCCAAACTTTGTCTTTGCTCACCGGCCGACATTCGATGATCCTCACGGTGTCACCGATCTTGGCCTGGTTCGTTTCGTCGTGGGCCTTCACTTTCTTGCTCCGGCTCACGTACTTCTGATAGATGGGATGAAGAGTCCGGCGTTCAATCAGGACGGTGATGGTCTTCTCCATCTTGTCACTGACAACTTTCCCTTGGAAAACTTTCTTCCCGGTCTTGTTCGCTTCTTCAGCCATAGTCACGCCTTCCTGATTCCCAGATCAAACTCAGAGATAATGGTCGTAAGCCGGGCAATCTGGCGTCGAAGAGTCCGCTTTTCCAACGGATTCTCCACATGCCCGAGGACCAACTTAAACCGCAGATCCATGAACTGCTTCTTGAGCTCGGCCAATTTGGCCACGGCCTCGGCCCTGGAAATTTCTTTGTACCGGTTCTTCATGATCCACCCAACTCCCGTCTGGCAACGAACTTGGTCCGAATGGGGAGCTTCGCCCCGGCCAGAGCCAACGCTTCAGAGGCCAATTCCTGGGTCACACCCGCCATCTCGAACATGACTGTCCCTGGTTTCACCAAAGACACCCAGGCTTCGACACCACCCTTGCCTTTTCCCATCCGGACTTCGGCCGGTTTCTTGGTCCACGGCATATCCGGGAAAATTCGGATCCAAACCTTGCCGCCGCGCTTGATGTGCCGAGTCATGGCAATACGAGCCGCTTCAATCTGCCGATTCGTGATCCACAGGGTCTCGGCGGCAACCAAGCCAAACTCGCCAAACTCAATCGAGTTGCAAGTGTGGGCGACTCCCCGGAAATGACCCCGCTGCTTCTTTCTGAACTTGAGACGTTTCGGTGCCAGCATGACTCAGTTCCCTTCCTTCTTTTCCAGGTTCTTCTTCACGAGAACGCCGGCGTCTTCCTTGGTGTTGCGCTCAAAAGTCTCACCATTGAAGATCCAAACTTTGACGCCGATGGCGCCATAGGTCGTGAACGCTTCGGCGAACCCGTAGTCCAAGTCGGCCCGCAGGGTCTGAAGAGGAACTCGGCCTTCCTTCATTTCCATGGTTCGGGCCATTTCGGCGCCGCCGAGCCGGCCGGAAATCTTGATCTTGATTCCCTGGCAGCCATTCTTCATGGCATTCGTGATCGACTGCTTAAGAGCCTTTCGGAACGAACCGCGGTTCTTCAGCTGCCGGGCCACGTTGAGGGCCACGATCTGCGCGTCAGTGTCGGGCTTCTTGATTTCTTTGATCTTGATCGCGACTTTCTTGTCGATCAGCTTCTGCAGCTGCTCGCCGATCTTCTCGATCGTCGCGCCCTTGGCGCCGATGATGACGCCAGGCCGGGCCGTGTTGATGATCACGGTCACCCGCTGGGGTTGACGGATGATCTCAAGGTCGGCAATATCCGCACCCTTGGTCTCGGGAAGCTCGGCCAGCGCCTTGCGGAGTTTCAGGTCTTCATGAAGAGTCTTGGCATATTCCCGGGGATCCACGTACCAGCGAGACTTCCAAGTCTTGTTAATGCCCAGCCGCAACCCGAAGGGGTGTACTTTCTGACCCATGGCTTACTTCGCTCCCTTTTCTGCGACTTCGACGTAGATGTGGCAGGACCGCTTCTTGAGCCTGTCCGCCCGTCCTCGGGCACGGGGCCAAACGGTGGTCCGTGACTTGCCCTCGTCGATCAGCAGCTTGCTGACCACGAGAAGGTCTTCGTCGAGCTGCTTGTTCTGATACAAAGCGTTCGCGGCGGCCGACTGAATCACCTTCTTGAGGAAATACGCTCCCTTGTGGGGAAGCGCCTCAAGCAGGGCGACAACGTCGGTGACTTTCTTCCGGCGAAGGTGGTCGGCGATGGGCCGAACCTTCTTGGCCGACATGGGAAGTCCACGGGCAAAGGCGGTAAATCCTTTTTTTGCTTCCATTATTTCTTCCCTGCCTTCTTGTCAGTTCCCGCGTGACCCCGGAACACTCGGGTCGGTGAAAACTCACCAAGTTTGTGACCAACCAGATCCTCGGTGATATACACCGGAATCCAGGTCTTCCCGTTGTAGACCGAGACCGTAATTCCTACCATTTCTGGGATGATTGTCGAGGTGCGGGAGTAGGTCTTGACCATCTTGCGATCATTGGCCTTTCCCATATCCACAATCTTCTTGTAGAGATGCTTGGCAATAAAAGGGCCTTTCTTAACAGATCGTGACACGATTGACTCCTACTTCCGCCGCTTGATGATGAACCGATCCGACAGCTTGTTCTTCTGCCGAGTCTTGTAACCGCGGGTCGGCTGACCCCACGGAGTGACAGGATGCCGTCCGCCTGACGTCTTCCCCTGACCGCCACCCAAGGGGTGATCCACGGGGTTCATGGCGACACCGCGAACCGACGGACGCTTGCCGAGCCACCGGCTCCGACCCGCCTTTCCGAGCTTCACGTTCATGGCGTCTTCGTTGCCGACTTCGCCGATGGTGGCCACGCACTTCTTGAAGACCATCCGGGTTTCACCGGAAGGAAGCCTCAGGATGGCGTAGTCGCCGTCAAAACCGGCCACCTGCGCCGAAGCCCCCGCCGAACGGGCCAATTGAGCGCCCTTGCCGAGCTGAAGCTCGATGTTGTGCACCTGCCGTCCCGCCGGAATGTTCTCAAGGGGGAGAGAGTTCCCATCCTTGATCGCCGCCTGGGGACCGCTGGTCACGACGTCGCCAACCTTGATACCCTTCCAAGCCACGACGTAGCCCTTGGCTCCGTCCTTGTAAAAGAGCAACGCCAGGTTGGCACTGCGGTTGGGATCGTACTCAATTTCTTTAACAACCGCAGGAACGCCGTACTTGAGGCGCTTGAAGTCAACAAGACGGAAGAGCTGCTTATGTCCGCCGCCCTTGCGCCGAACGCTGATCCGACCGTGCGACCGGCCGGCCTTCTGGTTCTTTCCGGTGACCAGAGACTTCTCCGGAACAGCCGTGGTGATGTGATCATGGTTGAGAAGAGCAGTTCCGCGAAGGCTCTTGGTTGTTGGTTTGAAAGTTTTGATTGCCATTTCCTGTTTTCCTCTCAAACGCCTTCGAAGATCTCGATCTTCTGATTCTCGGCCAAGGTCACGTAGGCCTTCTTCCAAGCCGCGGTGAATCCACTGGCTCTCCGACCGCCCCGCATTCCCATGGTCTTTTCCTTGCCGCTCACGTTGATGATGGCGCAGGAAACTGTCTTCACACCAAAGAGTTTCTCCACCGCGGCGCGGATCTCGAACTTGTTCGCCCGGGGATCAACCTTGAACGCGTACTTCCGAGCTTTTCCTTCCCGGAGGGCGTTCGTTTTTTCCGTCAAGAGCGGCTTGACGAGAATTGCTTCGTTTTCCATTTCAAGCCTCACTCTTTCCCGCATAGAAGGAGCCGAGGTTCTGGGCGGCGTCCTCCATGATGACGAGGTTCTTGCTGTAGAACAGATCGTGGGCCCGCAGCCTGTTAAAGGTCAGGAACTGCACCCACGGGATGTTACGCGCGGCCCGCTTGAGGTTGGCGTCGTCATCCTTCAAAATCAAAACGGTCCGTTCCGTCGACGGAACCAGCTGGGTCAGAATCTGTACCAGATCCTTGGTCTTGCCGGAGGCGATGGTAAAATTCTCCACCACCTTGAAGCTTTCGCTCGAGGCCTTCAGACTCAGGATGGACTTCATGGCCAGCTGCTTCACCTTCCGGGGGAGCACGTAGCTGTAGTCCCGGGGACGAGGACCGAAGGCAATACCTCCGCCCACCCAGACGGGACTCTGCTTGCGGCCAGACCGCGCGCGGCCCGTGCCCTTCTGCCGCCAAGGCTTCGTCTTGGCTCCATGCACTTCGGATCTCGTTTTCGTCGACGCCGTTCCCACTCGCAGGTTGGCAAGCTCGTTGCGAATCGCGTGGTAAATGGAGCCTTCGCTCACCTCGTGGGCGAAGACGTCGTCACTGAGGGCCACGGTTTTCAGTTCCTTGCCCTGGGTCGAATAGACTTTCTTATCCATGGCCAAATTACCTCTTCACCGCTTTCCGAAGGATCACCGAGCCATTGCGGGCCCCCGGAATGGCACCGTGAACCAGGACAACCTGATTCTCTGCGTCAACTTTGACGATTCTCAGATTGAGAACAGTCACCTTCTCGGTCCCCAAGTGACCAGGCATCTTAATTCCCTTGAACGACTTTCGAGGTGTCGTCGACTGTCCGGTCGAACCGGGCTCACGATGGAACTTCGAACCGTGAGTCTCCTCACCGCCCTTGAAATGCCAGCGTCGGAAAACGCCCTGAAAGCCCTTACCCTTGCTCGTGCCGGAAACGTCGAGGTACTTGGCCTCTTGAAGCAGCTCGAGACCCAGGGTGTCGCCCACTTTGCATTCTTTTTCAAAATCGCGGAATTCGACCACGACTCGCTGAGGAACCACGCCCTCGGGGAACTGCCCCCGAACCGGCTTCGTGAACGACTTTTCCTTGCCCGCGACCGATCCGACAACCACAGCCTTGTAGCCGTGCTTCTCTTCGTTTCGCTCCGCAATGACGACGTTCGGCTCCACCTTGATGACGGTGACGGGAGTCAGTTTTCCATTGTCATCGAAAACCTGAGTCATCCCCACCTTTTTACCAATCAGACCGATCATGTTCTAACCTCGAAAATTACTGCTTAATATCGACATCCACACCGGCGGGCAGCTCCAATTTCATCAGAGCGTCCATGACGGCGGGAGTAGGCTCGAGAATGTCAATCAACCGCTTATGGGTTCGCATTTCAAACTGCT
>JAHFSN010000125.1 GCA_023265735.1 Spirochaetaceae bacterium
AAGGCCGTCCCCGCCAGCAGCGAGAGGGTGGGGAAGGGCGCCGTGAAGGTCACCTTGAGGGTGGAAGAATCCGCCGCCTTGACCTGAACTCCCTCGGCCCCCGTCTTCCCGTCATGGTAATCCCCGGCGCCGGCGATCCAGCTGGCGGGGATACCGGCGTCGGGGGCCGCCGTTTTGGGGTCGAGCTCCCGGAGCCACGAGTCCACGACGGTTTGGGCCGTGATGGGGACCCCGTCGGACCACGAGGTCTTGCGGAGCCGGAAGGTATAGGTCGTCCCCGGTTTGTCGGACACCCAGCTTTCGGCGAGGCCGGGCCGGGCCTCGGAGGTCTTGGGGTCGTAGACGACCAGGCCCTCGAACAGGGCCAGGGCGATCCTCTGGTCTGGGGCCGACTGGACGAAGGCCGGATCGAAGGACGAGGGCTCCCCGCCGTTGAGGACGACGAACTCATTCTTGGGGGCGGCACCGAGCGCCGAAACACCCCCCAGAAGAACGATCAGGACCGCCAGAGTCGCTCGCATTCCCGCTCCTTATTTCCCCTATCGTAGTGAGATGGAGGTTCCGCGGCAACCGGTCTCCGACAGCCCCGAAAGGTTGTTAATTCCGGTTTCCTTGACAAAGAAGTAGTCAGCTCCTATCCTTGGCCCCCAGGAGATTCCGATGATTTCTATCCCGGGCCAGTACGGATCCATCATCCAGAAAATGCTTCAGAGTTCCCAGAAGCAGAGTGTCGTCACGGAGGATAACGTCTGGCAGGAAGCCAACATCGTCAACCGGAATCTCTTCTACGGCATCGTCGAAGACCTCATGCTTCCGGGGAGCGGCGTCCTGGGAATCGAACATCTGGTGGAGCTCTACCAGCGGGCCCAGGCGGGCCAATCGTGCCTCGTCATGTGCGAGCACTATTCCAACTTCGACCTGCCCTGCATGACAAATCTGATCGGCAAGGCCCACCCCGACGGCCAGAAAATCGTGGAATCGCTGGTGGCCATCGCGGGATTCAAGCTCAACGAGGAGAGCCCCGTCGTCCTGGCGTTCACCGAATCCTTCAGCCGCATCGTCATCTACCCTTCCCGGTCCATTGAGGCCCTCCCCGACAGCCCCGAAAAGGACGAGGAACTCAAGCTGGCCCGGCGAATCAACCACGCCTCGATGCGGGCCCTCTCCCAGGCCAAGACGTCGGGCAAGATCATCATCGTCTTCCCCGCCGGCACCCGGTACCGGCCCGGGCGCCCCGAAACCAAGCGCGGCGTCCGCGAGATGCACACCTACATCAAGACCTTTGATTCCATGGTGCTCATGAGCATCAACGGCAACACTCTACACGTCACGTCGGACGGCGACATGATCGACGACCAGGCCCACCGCGACGTGATCCTCTACGGCGTTGGCCCCGTGATCAACTGCACCGAGTTCCGCCGGAAGGCCGAGGAAAAGTGTCCCGAGGGTTCCGACCCGAAACAGTTCACCGTCGACCAGGTGATGGCGGGCCCCGACGAACTCCATGAGCACAACGAGCCCCTCCGCCAAACCCTCCTCGCCAAAATCCAACCGACCGCCTAGGAGCCTTGGGAGAACCAGAGGCGTCCTGCGGCAACAAACCCGAGGCGAACCAGGGGACCATCGAGCCGGGGGTCGCCTAGGGGAACGGTGATCGTCAGGGTGGGAGCGGTGCCCAGGGTAGTCCGCAGGGTCTGCAAAAGAGCAGAACCGAGGCCGAGGCCGCGGTACTCGGGGTCCACGTACCAGGAGAGCACCTCCCAAACCTCGATGGGGTCGATGGTCTGGTCCCAGCGCCGGACCCAGATGACGCCGGCCCAGTCGCCTTGGGGCGTCTCGGCCACCCAAAATCGATCACCGGGCTGGTACCGGCGGCCCCGACGGAAATACTCGGCGTATTCGCTGCCGGCCGATTCGCCAAAAACCACGCTCGCGGCCTCGCGGCAGGCCTCGGCGTCCCAGTCCTCCAGGAGCCGGGCGGCGGCGGGTTGCCCTTCCCGCAGGTCAAAGTCCGTGGACAGGAGTCCCTTGTCCTCCAGGTCAAAGACCGGCTCGGCGGGATTCTCGGCGATGATATCGGGCCACGCCTCCATCCATTGGCGGACCTTCTCTTCCATGAACTTGCGCTTGAACCTCAGCCACTGCCTGTAGAGCAGTTCCCGGGGCTTGAGGATCTGCTTGAACCGGCGGAACACCCCCTGCCCCGAGTCGAGGGCGGCCCGCAGTTCCGCCTGAACCTCGGGGTGGCTGAGGCTCTCGGAAAACTCCCGCATCATGCGGAAGCCGTCGGTGCTCGACCAGGTTGGCAGGGGGAGCACCAGGCCGTCGGCGCAGGTGCTCTCGTCGACGCACACCTCGACCTGACGGGTGGCCAGATTGAGCACCGAGAAACTGTCCTGGTCCTCCATGGCGAAGAGAATCTGATCCAGGAGGGCAGAAGTCAGGGTCAGCGACATGGAACCAGTTTACCATTCCCTCCCCCATGCGGAAGAGGATTCTGCGGGTTTCCTGAGCCTCTACACTTTGAACTGGGCCACAATGGCCGACAGCGCGTCGATCTGCCCGGAGTTCTGCACCCCGGCTTCGGCGAGGGTTTTGGTGGAGAGGGTGATGATGTCCTTGTTGTCGTTCATCTTCTGAATTTCGCCGACCATCTTGCGGCTGACGGTGGTCAGGTTCCCCATCTCTTTCTGAATCACCTGGCTCCGGGCGGCAATATCGCCGATCCCCTGGCGAACCCGCACGGTGACTTCGTTGATGTTTTCCATCGCCGCCATGATCTGCTCCGAACCGGCGTTCTGTTCCTTCATGGAGGCATCGATTTCCTGCTCGAACCGGTTGAGCTGGGAGATTTTCCCCAGGATCTCACCGAACGATTGCTCCGAATCCCGGGCCGCGGCGACGGCGACTTCGATCTCCTCGAGGATGGAGCCGATGTTGGTGCCGATTTCGTGGGACTGCTCGCCGGAAAGTTCGGCCAGCTTACGGATCTCCTCGGCGACGACGGCGAACCCCCGGCCCAGGTCTCCGGCGTGGGCCGCTTCGATGGAAGCGTTCATGGCCAGGAGGTTAGTCTGGGTGGCGATGCCCTGGATCACCCCGTTGGCCTCCAGAAGCTTGCCGCTCTGCTCGAGGACGAGGCTGATGGTGTCGGAAACGCTGGCCAGTTTCTCCCGGCCCACCTCGGAGGTTTTCACGAGTTCCGTAAATTCTCCCTGCATTCGGGCCACGCTCCGGGAAACCGAACCGATGCTGGAAACCATCTGGGTGATGGCCGACGACGACTGGGAGATCGAGACCTCCTGGCTCACGATGGCCTCTTCGAAGGCCCGGATGCTGGCGACGATGCTTTCGAGGTTACCCGAGGTTTGCTGGATGCCAGCCCCCTGGCTTTCGACCTGCTGCCCCACGTCTTCGACGATCACCTCGAGGGACTCGACGACGTTGGAGTTGTCGCTAATGGCCGACTGCAGCTGAGTTCCCACGTCGCGGAGGACCCGGGCGCATCCATCGATCTCCCGGACCGACCGAGAGAGGAACTCCTGCATGGCCTTCAGGGCGCCCATGAGGGTGCCAAATTCGTCGCCCAGGCGGAGCAGCCTCGGGTCGACCTCGCTGTGCAGCCGGCCCTCTCCGATATCCTGAGAAATTCGGACGGCGCCGTGGAGGGGTCGCCGAAACATCCGGACGAAGACCAAGGTCAGCAAAACGGAGACGACGGTCACCAGGACCGTGACGGCCGCCAGGGTGAGGCTGACGAGGGCGTAGAGCTTCTGACCGTCGACGATGTTCGCCGACGCCTTGTCCTGCTGGGACTTCAGGAGGTGGGAGAAGTCTCCTCGGAGGCCCTGGTAGAGGCCCCGGGCTGTGGCCGTGTAGGCCTGGGCGGCTTCCTGCGTCTTTCCCGCGCTGGAGAGGGAAAGGATGTTGCCGAAAGTGGAAAAGTAGAAGAGGGCATTTTGCCTGGTGTTGGCCGCCAACCGAGCGAGGTCGATGGACATTTCCGAGGACGAACCCCGGTTCAGCTTCTGAAACTCGTCGATGTTGGTCTTGAAGTTCCCCTGGGCGGCTTCCAGCTTCTGTTCCAGGTCCTTCTTCTGAGAGGGATCCTTGGTTTGAATGTGCTCCAGGATCATTCCGTTGGCTTCCGATAACTCTTGGACGGCCAGCGAAATCTCCACGGTGCCCGTGTACGATTCCGCGATGAACGTCCTGTCGAGGTCGACAACGCGGGTCATTCCCAAGAAAGCAATGACCGCCAGCACGACCGTCATGGCGGTGAGAAAGAAAAACGCGAGACCCAACTTCCACGCCACAGAAACCTTATTCACCTTCATTCCTTCCTTGGAGCCATTGTACGGCCGGGTGACCAATCCGTAAATGAGAAAGGGGCAGCGGCCTCCTCTCGGTCTTGACCGGGGGGGCTAAAAAGACGAAAATAAAGCCGATAAAACTTTATATAAGGAGCGACTCATGAGCATCATCGAAGAAGTCAGAGCGCGCGAAATTATTGACTCCCGTGGCAACCCCACGATCGAAGTCGACGTTTATTTGGAAGACGGCGGTTTCGGCCGTGCCGCAGTCCCTTCGGGCGCCTCGACCGGTGAGCACGAAGCGGTAGAATTGCGGGACGGAGACAAGGCGAGGTTCACGGGCAAGGGCGTTCTGAAGGCTGTGGAAAACGTCAACACCCTCATCGCCGACGAGATCATTGGCATGGACGCCCTGGATCAGGTCGCCCTCGACCGGACCCTCATCGAACTCGACGGCACCGAAAACAAAGGCAAGCTGGGCGCCAACGCCATCCTCGGCGTTTCGATGGCCGTGGCCAAGGCTGCAGCCGACAGCCTGGGACTGCCCCTGTACAAGTACCTGGGCGGTATGAAGACCACCCTCCTCCCGGTCCCTATGGCCAACATCATCAACGGCGGCAAGCACGCCGACAACAAGATCGACTTCCAGGAGTTCATGGTCGTCCCCTACGGCGCCGAGAGCATCAAGGAAGCGGTCCGGATGGTCTCTGAGGTCTTCCATGCCCTCAAGAGCCTCCTCAAGAAGGCCGGCCACAACACCGCCGTGGGTGACGAAGGCGGCTTTGCCCCCAACCTCGACAACGAAGAAGCCCTGCAGTTCTGCGTGAAGGCCATCGAAGCCGCCGGCTACAAGCCCGGCAAGGACTTCGGCATCGCCCTGGACTGTGCCAGCTCCGAGCTGTTCGACGAAGGCGACCGCAAGGGCTACAAGTTCTGGAAATCGAACCCCAGCAAGCTGTTCACCGCCGACGAGATGATCGAGATCTACACCAAGTGGATCGAGAAGTACCCCATCATCAGCATCGAGGACGGCCTGGACCAGAACGACTGGGAAGGCTACGCCAAGTTCACCAAGGCCCTGGGTCACAAGATCCAGATCGTGGGCGACGACTTCTTCGTCACCAACCCCAAGCGCCTGGCGTCGGGCATCGAGAAGGGAGCTTGCAACTCCATCCTCGTGAAGGTCAACCAGATCGGTACTCTGACCGAGACCTTCGAGGCCGTGAGCATGGCCCAGAAGGCCGGCTACACCTCGATCATCAGCCACCGCTCCGGTGAGACCGAAGACGCCACCATCGCCGACCTGGCCGTGGCCTGGGGCATGGGACAGATCAAGACCGGTTCCATGAGCCGGACCGACCGCGTCGCCAAATACAACCAGCTGATCCGCATTGAAGAGGAACTGGAGGGCACCGCCGAATACGCCGGACGCGACGCCTTCAGCTCCATCAAGAAGAAGTAAGGCTTGGATCTCGGCTCAGGCCGCTGACGCGTCCTGAGCCTGGGAGTTTTGGGGCGAGGCCCCAAAACTCCAGGACTTGGCCGCAGGCCAATGTCCAGGCTTCGCTTCGCTCGCCTACTGGTAGTTACGGGCTTTTCGCTTTGTAGTTTTGGAAAAGGTCACCTTTCGAGGTGACCTTTTTTTTTGCCGTTCGCGAGTCATTATTGGTCCTCACTTGACCAGAAAATTGACAGCGTTTTTGTTTCGCGTTACGTTGAGCTTGAACGACATTCAAAATACCAATAGGTGGACAACCGATGGCCAGATTACCTCGGCGTATGAACCTCAGCGCGAAAATACTGTTGGGAGCGTTGTGCCTCCTGGTTCCTTTGGCTTGGTCTCTCTATTCTGTCTACAATTTTGGAACGGCGTCGATTAACGTGGCGTTGCTGGAACGGGCGGGGTTGCAGTCCACCAAGCCTCTCTTTGGGGCCCTGTTCGCCCGACAGGCGGGGTCGAGCTCGGGCGAGAGGGTGAAGACCCTGACCGACCGTTTGGCCGAGTACCAAACCGAGGTCACCCGGCTGTCCGGCAAGCTGTCGTACAATGAAGCGGCGGTGAAGGCTGCTGGCTACGTCTGGCAGGACCCCGCCGACCTCAGGAAGCAGGCCGAGCCCTGGGATGGGGCGACGGCGACTTGGGCCGACCTCCAAGCCCGCATCCTTTCCGACACCGCCTACCTGGCCG
>JAHFSN010000126.1 GCA_023265735.1 Spirochaetaceae bacterium
CTCTTTTTTTCGCGAGTCGATCAACCCCGCCAAGAACGAGCGAAGTGCCCCCAGGACGCCTGGCTCAGGAGGCGCCGGCAGCCTGAGCCGAGATCCTAGTCCTTGTGGGCCAGGTAGGCTTCCATGAGAAACACATTATTCCCCGCCTTCTTCAGGACGTTGAGATTCGTTTCAGCGGTGGCGATCTCCTCAACCTGCTCGGCCACAAACCACTGCAGCATCTGCTGGGCCGACGGGCTCTTCTCCTGGGCGGCCAGGGCGACGAGGTCATTGATCTGGTTCGTGGTCCTGGTCTCGGCGTCGAGGGCCAGCTGGGCGGCCTCCACCGCCGAAGCAAACTTGTTCACGGCGGGTGCCAGGGCGGGAATTTCCACTTCGGCACCGCTGTCGAGGAGGAAGTTGGTGAACCGCATGGCGTGTTCCTTTTCCTCGTCGGCCTGCTTGTAGTACACCTCGGCCAGGAGTCGCAGGTCTTGGGCGGCGAACCAGTTGGCAATGGCGACATACTGGATAAAGTTCGAAAACTCGTGCCCTACCTGTGCGTTGAACGCGTCGACAATCTTCTTGGTGATGAACATAAGGACTCCTTTACGACTAATTTAGTCTACATCACTTCTCTCTTCAAGGAATTTGCGGAGGGCCCCAACAACTGACGGGCGGCAAAACCCGGGGTATGATTGACCTAAGGAGTTTCTTAACCATGGACGAGCGGCGGCAGTACCAGCGCACCACAGACGTTGAGGTGCAAGTGCATCAATGCGTCACATCTCATATGGGCCAGGAAGTCTGGCTCGAGGCGACCGCCTTCGACATGTCGGCCACGGGCCTCTGCCTCGTGATGGACAAGAGCCGGAACCCGGGAGAAGAGCTCTTCATCCTCGCCACGGTGACAAAACCGGGTGAGCCCTCACGGGAGCTCTCGGTCAACGGAGTCTCGACCTATTGCCGGCCCGGCGACGACGGCAGATGGCGGGTGGGCGTCCGATTTACCGACCTGGGCGAATGGGAACAGGAGGACTGGGCCCAGTTTCTGGGAATCTGAGGCCCCTCACCGGACCAGTTTGATTCCCAGGAAACCCAGAAACGATTCGGCCTCGGGCAACGAGAACTTCGCGTTCTTCAGGCGGTTGGTCGAGGGGTCGATGAGGTACCCCCGGCAACTGGAAAAATCGGCGTTCTCGAGATTGCATCGGGAAAAGTTGGTCCGTTCGAACGTCGTCCCGCTGAAGTCGGCGTTCCTCAGGTCATTCCCCGAGAGTTCGCTGTCGCGGACGCGGCAACCCAAGATCCTGGTCCCCTTCATCCGCCTGTCGAAGATCACCACCGAGTCCAGGACCGACTCATTCAGGGTGATCGAGAACCTCAGGTCATCACATTCGGAAAAATTGACGCCTACCAGCTTGCAGCCGACGAACTCGACGTCGGCCAAGGTCGCGTGCTTAAGGGACACCAGGGTCAGCTGACACTGGTCGAACCGGCACGTGGAAAAGATGACGCCCCCGAAGGAACCATGGTCGAATCGGCAGGAGCGAAACTCGCAGTCGTCGAAGGAATGCCCCTCTAGAACGAGGTCGGAAAAGTCGACGCCGATGAACCGGCAGTTTTCGCTCTCCACGGGGATGGCCCCCTTGGTGGCGTCGGTGAACTCTGCGGCGGGAGAAGGATGGGAAATCACGGAATGCCCCTCCTGGGGCTTCATTTCAAATCTTGAGCATAAACCGGAGCAGTTCGTAGGAAAAGGCGACTTGGGAATTTTCGATGTCGAAGTAGACGCGGAAAGGGAGCAGGGCGAACCGCGGAGAGCTGGAGTCGCCCGAATCCACAAGGTCGACCTCAAATCCCACCATGCCCCTGTCGAGGTGGCGAGCCGAGTTGGCATAGAGGAGGGAGTACGCCGAGTACAGGCTGTTCCGGCCGCCCACGAAGGCCGACGCCGAAAAGCTCAGCAGCTCGTCGGCGAAGGGGTCGGGCAGAAGCTGGGTGCTCCACCGCACCCCTCCCGAAATCCCCGGAACAAATTCCCACTCTGCGTCGGCGTAGAAGTAGTTGCCCCCTCCCAGACGGTTGGACTTCGAAAAATTGTCGGACCCTAAACCGAGGGAAAGCCGCTTGGTAATCGGGGGTACCGGATCCACCTCGATGGATTGGCGGACCAGCTCGATTCCGTCGATGAAGATCACGGCCTGCCAGGTGCCCGGGGCGTCGTCGTACCGGTTGGGTGAGTATGGCGTCGAAGTCCAGTAGCTCGGGGAATTCACGTCGAGGTTCATCCCGTTGAGCTCGACGCGCCTTCCGCTTCCGTCGTAGATCTCGCAACGGTACCAGTGCTTGCCCAAGGGGAGGTTTTGGTACCGGGTCAAGACAATGATCTGTTTGGTCGCCAAAGTGGCCCGGTCCTGGATCCGGCCCGGGAACCCCGTCGCCGTGACTTCGTCAGTGATGGAAACGACGGCCGTTGGTTTAGGAGGGGGAGGCACCGGCAAGGTCATTCCGAGAGCCAACGTGGCGGTCCCCACCGCCAACCCGAAGGGAAGCCAAGCACGATGCATCACGGTCCTCCTGTTTCGCCAAGCACGTCTTCTTATCATATAGTGTAGCGCCCCTGAACACCGGCAGGGATTCGGGCGGGAAAATAAGGGGATCAGCTCCCCTCGTCATGAAAGACAAACACAGAAAACATGGGAGCCAAACCTGCGTCAGTGAGACTTCGGGAGGGTCTCCACATCCTTCAGTCCTGGAGTGACAATGGCAGGCTACTCCCTCTGGCTCTTGCCCCAAGCCGACGATGCGGTCGTCCTGACACCCGTGATGCGCACCCTCGCGGTCCTGTTTGACCATCCGCCGTTTGACCCGCACCTCACGGTGCAAGGAAACCTTGGGGGGGACCCCCGACAGCTGGCGACCCTGGCCGCCCGGGTCGCCGGAGAGACGGGGGCGCTGACGTGGGCCCTCCCTCCGGTATTCGGCCGGGCCCCGTTCTACTACCGGGCGCTCTTTCTCCGGTTTGCCGAACTCTCAGCCTTTGACGCCCTGGGTGACTTGGTCGGTTCCCAGACTGGCACCACCGAGGGTCGCACGCCCTACCCCCATTTGAGTCTGGCCTACGGGGCGGCCGACCGGGCCCCTGGCTCTGCCGACCTGGTGGACGCCGTGGAAACGGCCCATCCGGGCCTCCTGGACGAGTTCCAGTCCCGCTATTTTCGGTTTGACCGGCTGGCCGTGGCCCTGAGCGCCCAAGGAGTGCCCCTGGACCAGTGGAGTATCCTCGAAACCTTCGAGCTGCGGTCGGGGTAGGTGACCGGGGCGCGGCCTGTCAGACTTAGGGTTCGCCGGGTTAGAACGTGTCGGCCGTCCAGTCGGCGGGAATCCCCTGGGTCTCGCGCCAGCGCCTGAGCAGACTGACCCGGCCTTCAGGGCACGAGGTGGCCGAGACGGTCCAGTCCTCGATGCGGTCGAGACGGAAGTTTCGGAAATCCTCGCGGAGCTCGCACCACGTGACGACCACCAACACTTGGTCATAGAAGGCGATGGCGAAGGGCCACACGGTACGGCGGGTGACTTGGTTCTTGGGATCCCGGTAGGTGATCTCCACCTTGACGTTGGCTCTCACCGCCTGGCGCAGATCCCCGAGGAGTCCGTCGTTCACCGCAGGCCTCTCGGACTGGCCTGGAATGAGCAGGGTATTCTCACCCAAATCGTCCTTGCGCCCCGGGGGCAACACCGATCCAATCTTCACGAGGGCGCTCCGCGCCGCCTGACCCAGGCCGCTGTCGCCCCGGTCGGCAACCCACCGAGCCCCCAGGACCAGGGCCTCGAGTTCGTCCTCGGTAAACATCAGGGGCGGGAGGGTGAACCCGGCCCGGAGCACGAACCCGACACCGGCCTCCCCCTCGATGGGGGCTCCCTGGGTCTTCAGGGCCGCCAAATCGCGGTACACCGTCCGGAGACTGACGCCGAGCTCGTCGGCCAACACCTGACCCTTGACGGCGTACCGGCGGCTTCGGAGGGCTTGGAGGAGTTCGAGAAGTCGGGTGGATCGGGACAGGGGCGGCCTCCTACCTCATCTCTTTGACCAGGGCTTCTCGGTTCACGTTGGCCCGACCGCCGTAGTACTTGGCCATGATCTTCATGTAAGTGCCGTTCTTTTCAATGATCGCTAGGCCGGCCTCAAACAAGGGGACGTACCGCCCCCCTTTGTCCCTCTTCTCAGAAACGATCAGGGAGATGTCGCCCGTTTCAAAGGGCTTGGTCACGCGGTAGAAGCGCGCCTCGTCGGGAAAGAGGTCGCGCATGGTGAGAAATCCCGTCAAATCCACAATGGCCCAGAGGTCGATCCGATGGGTGTACAGCTGTTTGGCGGAACCCTCGTGGATCTTGTTCTCGACGAGATTCAGTCCCTTGGTCTGACTGAGAAACCTCATGATGCCGCTGCCGTTGAGCACTCCGATCCGAAACCCCGACATCTGATCCAAAGCCGAAAACGCGATGCCCCTAGGGTATTGCCTCTCGTCGTACAGAAACGTCTGGACGACGTACATGAACGGCGCCGAGACCCGAACCTGGGACCTGACCGCCTCGTTGGCGAAGAGGATGGAGCCGCCCACGCACGCCGCAGAGGTTTCGTCTGCCAGGTCTTGGATCATCCGCAGCACCGGGACAAACCGGTACTTCACCGCGACATTGGATGCGGCGAAGGCCGCGGTGACCAGCTCGCAGGCCAAGCCCTGGTCGACGCCGTCTTGGTAGATGGGCGGATACTCAAACGCTTCGATGGTGAGGGTTTCCTGGGCAGAAAGCCCTATCAGAGGAATCAGGACGAGCACGCCAACCAGGACAAATTTCCGCATCGCCGCCTCTATCAAGAATTTACGCTGAAATTCGGGGAGTTTCCACCTAGACCTGAACAACAGCGACCGCGCGTTTTCCTGTACACGGGCCCGGAACCGCAGGATACTGGTCTTATGCCCCTACAGAATTCCCCGCTCAGCGTCAAAACAACCCGATTCCAGACGCACATCCTCTCGGTGGCCGGCAGGAAGCTGCTAGCCTGTTCGTGGAAGAAATCGCATAGCGTGGCCCAAGTCAGATACTTCGGCCAGCCCGAGAGCCGGCTCAAGAGCCTGCTGGCGAAACTTCCTGATGAGGCCCTGGGCACCCACCTGGAACAGCTTCAGGCCTGCCCCTGGAGGGACGCCCTGCTGTCCGACGAATCCCACTACGCCGGGCTTTTCTCGGTGAGGGACCCCGTGGCCATCAAGCATACCTACTATGCCCTGGGCCAGCTGGCGGCCAAACTCCCCGCCGCCGAGCTGCCCCTGGCCCTCAAGTGCACCCTGGCCATCGACTTCGAGAAAATCTCGCCCTATTTCCTGGAGTCCTTCCCCGAAGGCGCGGTGCTGGGGGACATGACCGGCATCCCTCCAACCCTGGTGCTCCCCCTCATCGTCAGCTGCCAGGTGATCCCCGAGAGCGACAGGCACGACTACGTGAACCTCGTCCAGAGCTTCCTGGGATTCTTCGCCCAGACCAACATCGCCGCCTCGGATTTCTTCCACGACTTCATCCTCATCCTCACCAAGGCCGACTCGAAGATCTGCCTGCCGTGCATCGTCTTCAAGCTCCTCTCCATCGCGCACAAGGAGAATTTCTACGACCTGCTGAAGACTGTCTCTCTCTACTAATACCTCGCGGGGCTGGGTCACGCCATCGACCTGACGAAGGTCTCCAGCTGGCCCGAACTGAGCCTGGAAATCCGGCATATCGCCCAGAACCTCGCCGAAGAGATCTGCGACACCGGCGACCTGGGCATCATCAAGGACCGCAAGATCCTCGACACGTTTCTGCTCGTCCTCCCCGATTACCTCCTGTACCAGCAGAGTCCCCGGTGGTCCGAGCATCAAAAGCGGCACCTGAAGGACTTCATGAAGCTCTTTCTGCAGTCGGGCAGCATCAGTGCGGCCAAGTATCCGCCCAGCTGGCAGACCACCACCGAGAGGATGCTGACCCGGCAGCTCGGGCCCGAGAAGGCCCGCAAGTTCGTGGCCCGGTGGATGACCCCCCAGACCATCTACACCTACGACTACACCACCGACCCCAGCCTGAAGAAGGAAGAGATCAACCGCCTGGAGCGGCTCCACGCCCACGTCGACCTGTCGAGTTTCAACCTGCCCATCCCGCCCCAGTACCAGCACCTCATCTCGCACCCGTTCACCAGCACCTACTATGAAACCAAGAAGGAGCTGATGAAGACCGGGTACGCGGTGCCCAAGGAACAGACCTTCCTCCTCCTCGACGACCATCACCACGCCAAGATCATGTTCTACAAGGAGCAGGCCGAGGTGAGGTACGACCCGACGAAACCCGACTCGGTATTCAACAAGAACATCACGGGTCTGTTCATCGAGGCCTTCCATCTCATCTCGGGATCGCCGCCCACCGAAGAGGAGATCCACGGCCTCGAGGACATGCGCGAAAAGATTGCCCACATGATCATGGGGCT
>JAHFSN010000127.1 GCA_023265735.1 Spirochaetaceae bacterium
GCCCAGTTCTTCGCCACCCTGAAGAAGGCCCTCCCCGATTGGGATTCCCACGTCCGCCAGGGGCAGTTCGCCCCCCTCCTGGGCTGGCTGAGGACCAACATCCACCAGTACGGGAGGGTCTACACCGCCGGCGAACTGTGCCAGAGAGTCACCGGGGAGCCCCTCGATGCGCGGTTCTTCCTCGACTACCTGAACCAGAAGTTCGGGGCTCTGTACGGGCTCTGAAGCCTGGGCCGTCCTCGGCGGTCTGGCCCTGGGCCTGGCGCTCTCAGGCTGGTTTCGCTGGGGCCGCCGGCATCGTCGAACCCGGGCCATCCTCGTTCCCCTGGGACTCAACCTGGCGGCCCTGGCCTTCCTGGCCGCCGTCTTAGCCGCGGGACCCGAGGCCGGCTCACTGCCCGCCAACCTGCCCGGGTGGATCCTCCCCGTGGGCGCCGCTGCGGCGTTGGGACTTCTGGCCTTTCGATTTCCCAAGGCGGCGGGTCTCCCCGTTCTCGCCCTGGTCGGGGCGCTCACCTGGCTCACTTTGGCCGCCCTCAAAGACTTCCGGTCCCTCGACCCCCTGGTCCCCGCGGTGACCGTTCAGCCCCTCACCGACCGTGAACTGTCGACCGTATTCGTTTGGCGCGTCGACTTCCTTTCTCTTCCCGAGGGGCCTTGGCCGCCCTTGACCGTCTATCGCCTGCGCCCCCAAACGACGCCCCCCACGGAGTGGTGGTGGACCTGGGCCGTGGCTTCCGGATGGGCCATCTCCAAGGGCATCGACGCCCCCACCAAACCGCTGAAGTTCGGGATCTTCCGGCTCTCCTTGGCCGGAGAGATTCCGCGCTGGAGGCTGGCCAAGCCCGAACTGTCGCCTCCCTAGCAAAAAAACTGCGGAAGGGCTTGATTAGGAACCGATTGGTTTATTATATTGACCCCGGAGGAAGCGATGTCCCGACCGAGGGAATTTGAAGTCGACCGGGCCCTGAGAGACGCCGCCGAGGTGTTTCGGGTCAAGGGCTACCACGCCGCCAGTCTCGAGGACCTCATCGCGGGGACGGGGTTGGCCAAGGGAAGCCTCTACAAGGCCTTTCACGACAAGAAATCCCTATTTCTCGGTGCTCTCGATCTGTACGCCCGGGAGTCCCGGGACCGATTTGAGGAGAGTCTGACCGCCCCCGGGTCGCCCGTGGCGGCCATTCGGCAGGCTCTGCTGGGGTACATCGAAAGGGCTCGCGTCGGGTCGGGAAATGCCGGGTGCCTGATCACCAACACGGCCGTGGAACTGGGGGCCCAGGACGACGAGATCGCTGCCCAAGTACGGGCTTCCTTCGAACGAAGGGTGGTGCTTTTCGAGGCCGCGGTACGTCGTGCCCAGGCGGCAGGAGAAATTCCCCCTCAAAAGGACCCCCGGGTCCTCGCCGAGTTCCTGGAACTCACGGTCCAGGGCCTTCGGGTCCTCTTGAAGTCTTCCACCGACGAAACTGCCTTGAGGCGGTCCGTCGACGTCGCGGTCTCGGCCCTGACGTGATTTTTTTCTCTAATTAGGAACCGATCAGTTCCTAATTGGTATAAGGAGTAAGGCATGAATGCGAAAATGCCTGGCCCCTGGGCCGAACTTCCCTTTCTTCTGGCCGGTGCGTGCATCCCGGTTTTTGACGTGTTTGCCGTCAGCATGATCCTGCCGACCATCCGCGGGGCCCTGGGGGGCGACGCCGTCCAGACCCAATTGGTCGTTTCCGCTTTCTCGGCGGTGTACGCCGTCGTTCTCATCACCGGAAGCCGGTTGGGCGACCTGTTTGGACGCCGACGGTTGTTTGTGACGGGTATCCTCGGCTTCACCGTGGCTTCGGTCCTGGCAGCTCTGTCCCCCAATCTGTGGACCCTCATTGCCGCCCGGGCCGTTCAGGGTGCCGCGGCGGCTCTGTTCGCGCCGCAGGTGCTGGCATCCATCCAGGCGCTCTTCGGCCCCGCGGAGCGGCCCCGGGCCATTGGCGGCCTGGGCCGGTCGTTCAGCATCGCCAGCATCCTGGGTTTTGTGGCGGGGGGACTCCTGATCGCCTGGCACCCCCTTGGTCTGACGTGGCAGCTCACCTTTCTGGCATACGTGCCCGTGGGTCTGGCCGTCGCGGTCGGCGGACTCCTGGTTCCCGAGTCAAAGAACCCCCACGCCCAGGGTCTGGACCCCGTCGGTGTCGTCCTGCTTGCGGTGGCCCTGGGACTCCTGGTGATCCCCCTGACCCTCGGGCGGGCCGCCGGATGGCCCTGGTGGTCCTGGACTCTCCTGGCGGTGGCCCCGGGGGCGTGGCTGGCCTTCATCCTCTGGCAGTCCCGGTTGGCGGCCCGGGGCGGTTCGCCCCTGGTCAGCCTGGAGCTGTTCCGCGACGGCGCCTTCGTGAAGGGCCTCGTCCTGTCGTTCGTCCTCTACGTGTGCTACGCCTTCCTGTTCTGCTTCGCCCTCTTCCTCAGGTCCAGCCGACACCTCTCGGACCTGGAGCTCGGGCTGGCCAATCTCCCCGTGGGATGGGGGTTCCTCGCGGTCTCCTTCTTCTTCGCTCGCCTTTGGCAGTGGTTGGGCAACCGTATCCTCGTCCTTGGTTTCGGGTTGCTGACCTTGGGTTGGCTGTCCATGCTGGGCTCGGTGCTGGCCGGCGGTTCGAGCGTCGATCTCTGGGGGGACGCCGGGCTGTTTGTGGTGGGACTGGGAAATGGCATCGTTCTGCCGTCCCTGATGCGCGTCGTCACGGGCGCCATGGAACCGCGGCACGCGGGTCAAGCCGCGGGAGTGCTCCTCTCGGTGCAGCAGATGGGAAGTTCCCTAGGCGTTGTGATCCTGGGCGGGGTGTACTTCAACGGTGCAGCCCTGCATCCCGAGGCGGGCATGGGCCTGGCCCTGGCCGCAGTGGTGATTCTGGGAACGGCCGCCGCGTTGCTCTCGGCGTCGCTGGTGGCCAAGCCCAACGCGGCCGTCCAGATCGTGACCCCTTAACAATCGCCAAAGGCTGGGTAACTCCCGACGTGTCTTCAGAGCCTTGGCGGATGCTGGCACCGTGGGTACATTGGAACCATCCATGGCTACCCTAGATGATCTGCAGCGGCGGCAGCTCCTCGCCGACTTTCTGAAGTCTCGACGGGCACGGCTGCGGCCCCAGGAGCTTGGCTTCTTCCCCGGGGCCCGGCGGCGGACGCCAGGACTCCGACGGGAAGAAGTGGCTGCCTTGGCCAACGTGGGAGTGGCCTGGTACACGGCTTTGGAACAAGCCAAAGACGTTCATCCGTCGCCGCCGGTTCTCTCGAGCCTGGCCTCGGTCCTGAAGTTGAGCCCCGAGGAGCACCGGCACTTGTTCCTGTTGGCCGGCCAGTTCTACACAGCTGAAGGGCCCCCTCGTCCCACCAGCGTCACTCCCGCCCTCGAAACCATCCTCGCTTCCGTGTCGCCTCACCCGGCCTATCTCCTCGACCATTGCTGGAACTACGTGGCCTGGAACCCCGAGGCCTCCGACCTCTTTGGCCTTCCGCAGGCGCCCGGTCAGGGCGGTCCCAACTTGGTCTGGGAACTGTTTGCCAACCCTGACAAGCGTCGGCTCTATCCCGACTGGTCAGAGGTCGCCACCCACGTGGTCTCGGAGTTCCGGGCGGAGGTCGAGCCCCTGGCTTCGCTCGACGAAGTGCAGGACCTCTTGGGACGACTCCTCACCCAGAAGGAGTTTTCTCGATTGTGGGCTGCCCATCCCATCGTCGGGACCATCGACCGCCGGAAGACCTTGGTCCACCCTGCCCGGGGACGCCTCGTCCTGGAGTACACCACGTTTCGGGTGGCGGTCCAGGACGGGCTCAGGCTCATCGTCTACACGCCGGCCCCCTGACGGGCCCTTCGCAGGGCGAGGATCCACCAACGGAGTTCCGCCAGCTGGGCAGCGATAGCGGTGGCGTCGGGAACCTTGACGCCTTCGGGACCTACCAGTTCCCACACCCGCGGCAGCGAGACCTGATCTCGGACGACGCACACTCCGAGGTTTCCCATCACCTGGACGAGGTGTTCGGCGGCCCGAAGGCCCCCACCAGGCCCGCCGTAGGTGACGAGAGCCGCCGGTTTGCGGTTCCATTCGGGGTACAGGTAGTCGAGGAAGTTTTTCAGGCTGCCCGGGATGGATCGATTGTATTCCCCCGATACCAGGACAAAGCCGTCGGCCCGGGCGACGGGTTCGGCGAGCCGCTCCTGGAGGGCGGAATACTGGCGGTAAAGGGGGGGTGTCGGTTCATCAAAGATGGGAAGGTCGAGGTCGGCTACGTCGAGCAGCTCATAATCCACCTGAGGTTCCAAGCTTCTGGCCTGGGAGAGGTACCAGTCCGCGATCGCGCGGCCCGTTCGTCCCCGTCGGACGGTTCCCACGATCACGAGGATCCGGGGTCGTTCTTCGTTCATTTGTTCTCCTTGACCCTCAAAAGGGGCCATGAGAACTCTTCACGACTCGGGGGAGACGAGGGAGCCCCGAGTTTATGCTACGACTGCGAGTATCAGGATTCTGGGGGGCACTCCTTGGGAAACTCAATCCTTCCCGAAGGGTCTTCGACCGAGGAAGGGTGACGAGCCTCGGGATGATCCTTTTTAGAGGCTGGGAGCCGAAAGCCTGACTGCCGCGCGTCCCGCTACAGATCCATGGGGAACTGCATGCCCTTGGGGCCCTTGAGCGTGAGCTTCCCCCGGGCATTGAGGAGATAGCGGTGGAATCGCACGAGCAGCCGCAGAGCCTCGTGATCGAGGGTTTGGACCTGGGTGACATCGAAGTGGAAGGTGCGCACCCCCCGTTTGAGTCTTGGGGCGATGTAAGATTTCAAATCCTTCAGGGTTGCCGCAGTCAAGGCGCCGTAGAGTCGGGCTTGGCCGGGAACCTTTGTGCTCTCAAAGATCTCGAGAGACATCAAGTCAGACATTTGCACGGGATGGAGGTCCCCCGTCATGAAGTCGTCGAGCTTCTTATTCGTGTTCCTCAACCGGGTGGCCAGGCCCTCGATGATGGTCATGAACCAGCGGGGGATCTGGTAGGTATTCTTCCGAAATTCCTCGAGGTTGATGACGTACACTTGGCTTGACTTCGTCGCCCGGGCCGAGGCCGTCCTGGCTTTCCCCGAGATCAGAGCCATCTCTCCGACCACGTCGCCTTCTTCGGCAGTCCAGAGGACGATCTCGCGGTCTCGGACCGTTCGATAGAGGGAGAAGCTGCCCGTCTTCACCACGTACATTTCGGAGCCAGCTTCTCCCTGCCGAACCAAATGCTCGCCGTAGCCGATCCGCTTCAGGGGCGTTTCGGGAATTCGGATGATCTGTTGGAGTCCCTCGTGTTTCTGGAGCCTGTCGGCGATCAGCTGGACGTTTTCCAGCTGAATGATGCCGGTCGCCTCGGTCGACTGTTTCGCCAGCCCGACAACGGCATCGAGAGCCCGGCGTTGCACGTCGATCACGTTGGAAAAGCTGACAATCACCGGAGAGATTCCTTGGCGCCGGAGGCCATTGACCCGATCCACCAGGTCCTCGGAGCCCGGAACGTCCAGGAATCCCGAGAGAAAGAGACGCTGGGCGTCGGATTCCGGATAGTAGGCGATCTCCAGAGAGTGGGGAACGATGTTCACCACACCGGGAACCTTTCCCTCGAGACTTTCCACCGAATGGCCCTTTTCGTAGACCAGCCGATCGAGGGAACTCGTCGTGTTCTTCAGTCGGTCCGCCAGAACCCGGGCGATGCTCAGGGCCCATTCGGGCAATCCCAGGGTGTTCTGCCGGAACACGGATTCGGGGATGACGTTGAGCACCACGGGTTCGAGGGCGGTGGCCGTGGCGGTCCGGGGAGGGCCGATGATCAGTGCCATCTCGCCGAAGATGGCTCCAGGCCCCAGTTCGGCCAGGAGGACGTCACCCTCTCCCCGGGCGATCGAAATTCCCACTCGTCCCGACTGAATATGATAGACCTCGGCCGACGACTCTCCCTGACGGAAAATCACCTCGCCAGCGATCAACGTGCGCTTGTTGACGGCTTCCATGGGACCATCCTAATCCCAGTTCTCTTTTTCAGCCTTGCTTTTTCGTAAAGGTCAGTCCTTCGGGTCCTTTGTCGACCACCAGGGCGTCGCCCTCGGTGAAGGCACCCTCCAGCAGTTTCTTCGACAGGGGGTTCTGGACGAGGCTCTGGATGGTCCGCTTCAGGGGTCGGGCCCCAAAGGCCGGGTCGTAACCCTCTTCGGCGAGGTAGGCCTTGGCCTCGGGGGTCACGGTCAGCGAGATGCGCTTCTCTTCCAGACGATCGGCCAGGAACTTCAGCTGCAGGTCGACGATGCCCACGATCTGCTCCTTGCCGAGCTTGCGGAACAGCACGATCTCGTCGATGCGGTTCAGGAACTCGGGACGGAACAGGCCCCGGAGGAGGCCGAAGACCTCCGTGCGGACATCTTCGGGGTCGGGGGCGTTCAGGATGAGGTCGCTGCCGATGTTGCTG
>JAHFSN010000128.1 GCA_023265735.1 Spirochaetaceae bacterium
AGTTTTGCGCCTTGCGCAAAACTCCAGGGTTCTGGCGCAGCCAGATACCCCCGCTACGACTGCGGTCCGGCGCTTAGCCGCAACACCGATCTGCGGCGCCCGAACGCCGTGGGCTTCGCTCGCCGGTTGCTCGAAGAAGCTTGCTCAGTCGCGGCTGGGGTGGCTTCGCTTCGCTCGCCGGTTGCCCGAAGAGGCTCGCACGGCCGCTATTGGGGCGGTGGCTTCGCTTCGCCCGCCTCGGTGCCGTGGGAGCTTCCATGGGCGTTGTTGAGGTGAGGGCTTCGCTTCGCTGGCCCGGTGGGTTGCGGGGTTGCTTGGAGAGCACGGGGCGGCCGTGGCTTGCCTGAAATCTGCTTTGACCTTAGGGGGCGCGGGCGCTGGAAGGACACCGGAAATGTCCTTCTTCTTTCGTCACTTTCTCCCGAGGGCTTGGCTCAAGCCTGGAGAACGCAACTTGCTTTTTGGGGCTTGGTCCGTTATTCTTCAATCGAATGGAGGCGCCGGGGTGGAAAAGGACAATCAGAAGCAGCTTGTGACATTCCAGTTGGGTAACGAGCAGTACGGCATCGACATCATGGACGTCAACGAGATCTGGAAGGTCGAGGCCATCCGCGCCATTCCTAACGCACCCTCTTACGTGGAGGGGATCTTCAACCTCCGCGGCGACATCGTGCCGGTCATCAATCTCCACAGGCGCTTTCATATCAAACGGGTTCAGCTCAGCGAGGACGACGAACTTCTCTCGGGCTCCATCATCATTAACATTAACGACACAAAGATTGGCATCATCATTGACAAGGTCCTCCGGGTCGTCTCCATCGATATGGACCAGGTTCAGCCTCCCCCGCAGATCATTTCCGGTATTGGCGCCGAGTACATCCAGGGAGTGGTCCAGAGCGAAGACGGGTACTTGATCATCCTCGATATCCACCGACTGTTCGATCCACGAGAACTCCAGCAAATCTCCGTGATGAGTCACTGAGGTTCCGGTCGTGCTCCCCCTTTCTCGTCCCTCTCTCCGCCGCCAGGACTTTGATCATGTGCTGGACGCGATGGTCCACGACAGGCTGGCCAGCGGCGAAATCTCGAGCCTCCTCGGACGCGAGACAGCCAAGGCCCTGGGCCTCAAGGAAGCGGCGGTCTACGCCTCGGTGGCCGACGGTGTGGGAAGAATCCTGGAAGGTCTGGGACTAGTGCCCGGGGACAAGGTCGTCGTGTCGCCCCTGGCCCCGGGGTATTGGTACCGCCTTCTGCGGCGCTATGGCCTGGAACCTGTGCTTGCCGACGTCTTGGAGTTTTCTCCTGTTCTCGACCCCGAGGCTGTCCAGGCTGTCCTCTCCCTGCAACCGAAGGCTGTGGTCGCCGATACCTGTCTAGGGTACCTACCGGACTTTCGAGCCTTGGCCGCCCTAGGCCTCATTATCATTGAAGATATCAGTCAGGGGATGGGCGGGGTTTTTGAGGGGCGGCCCGTCGGTTCCTTCGGCCACGCCGTCTTGGCCCACTTTTCACCCGACACCTTGGTCGCCGGCGCCGGCGGATGCCTCGTCGGGTTTCGAGCCCCTCCCCAGGAGGCTCCTGATTCAGATGGTTGGGAGCTGGTTACCGACCTTGCCGCCTCCCTCATCCTTTCGCAATGGAAGGATACGGAGACCTTCGTCCTGAAGAAACGGGAAAACTTCACGTTTCTGTTCCACCGGCTCCCCCGTCAGTATCGTCAGCCCAAACAAACGGGGGACGCGCAAACCGTGGGGCCCTGGTTCCCGGTTCTCGTGGAGTCGGGGGCGAAGGAAGTCCTGGCCTATTCCCGGAAGAAGGCCGTTAGCGCCGAATGGGCCTTCCGTGATCAGGCGCATTTCTCGTCCGAATCGAGCGTCGAGTTGTGTCCCCGGGCCCGCCGGTTCCTCTTTCACACGTTGATTTTTCCATTGTATGCTACCTTCTCAACGAAGGAACTGGAGCTATTGGGAAAAGTCATCTCTTCCTTGCCCTAGGAGGACCCGGCATGGATCTGTCCACGGTGGTAGTGGTCGCGAACCTGGAAAAGCGCCGGGCCGCCGAATACCTCAAGAGCATTACGAAGACCCTCGAAGCTCGCGGTATCCATACCCTGGTCCTCTCGTATCGGGGGCAGGAGGTGGTCACCTCCGACCTCGAAGCCGAGTACGCCGCAGCCGAGGCCGCGATCGTCCTGGGGGGAGACGGGACAGTGCTCTTCACCTGCCGTCTGTTTGCGGGCCGGCCGATTCCCGTCTTGGGGGTGAACCTGGGGACCGTTGGTTTCATGACGGAGGTTTTGGGAGAGGAGTGGCTGGAGGCCTTTGACTCATTTTTGAGCGGGGAATCCCGGCTCTCCGAACGGCTGATGCTCGATATCGAGGTGCATAGAGAAGGGCGGACCCTCCTCCGGGAGTCGGCCCTCAACGACTGCGTGCTGGGAGGGGCTTCATCGTCGAGGCTCGTCGTCCTCGACGTTGACCTTTCGGGAGTCTTCCTAGGCCAATACCGTGCCGACGGCCTAATCATTGCGTCGCCCACGGGTTCCACGGCCTACTCGCTCTCCGCAGGGGGACCGATTCTGCATCCCGAAACCGAGGCCCTCATCCTGACCCCGATCTGCCCTCACTCCCTTTCCAACAGGCCCTTAGTGCTGCCTGCCCAAGAAAAAATCACGGTATCCGTGAAGCAGAACCAGCGAATTCCGGTTACACTCACCGTGGATGGCCGCGGGGTTTTTCAGCCCCGCCCAGGGGACAAAATCACCATTGGCCGCCATGCGAAGAAGGCGATGCTCGTGAAATCCGACCGAAGATCCTTTTACGAAATCGTCCACGCGAAACTGAACTGAGGGAGGGGGCGTGATTCAAGAAATCACCATCAGCAATTATGCCCTGATAGAAAAGGTCCAGGTGGAATTTGCCCCAGGGCTGAACGTCTTGACGGGCGAGACCGGCGCCGGCAAGTCCATCCTCATCGGTGCCTTGGGACTGCTCCTAGGCTCCCGGGCGGATACCGAGGTGATCCGGGCGGGCGCCGAGGAGGCCCAGGTGACGGGGCTGTTCGGCGTCGAATCGTCCCCGGAGATCCTCGACTGGATGGCCGGAGCCGGTCTGAGTTGGCTGGCGGACGAACCCCTGCTCCTGCGCCGGACCATCCGGCCCCAGAAGCGGGGCGTCTGTTCGGTGGGGGGCCAACCCGTCACCAGGGTCCAGCTCGAGGAATTGACGGGTTTCCTGGTCGACCTCCACGGCCAGCACGAGCACCAGAGCCTGTTTTCCTCGGACCAACATCGAAGGCTCCTCGACAGGTTCGCCGGACTCGAGGACGACCTCAAGGCCTTCTCTGTAGAATTTGCCCGGCTGACCGAGGCCAAGAGGCAGCTGGACGAGCTGGTTGCCGGCGAATCCGACCGCGACCAGGAGTTGTTCCGGTTGACCCAAGTGGTCTCGGAGATTCAGGAAGCCGATCCCGGCGACGGGGAGGAGGACGAACTCAAGGCCGAACGGACGCGGCTGGAGCAGTTCGGCAAACTCAGTGACGCCCTAACCACCCTCGAAGAAGCCCTCCTCGAGGGCCGTAACGGCGCCGTCGGACAGCTTAAACAGGCGCGCCAGGCCCTCTCGGCGGTGGTGGCCGTCGACTCGCAGTGGTCGGCCGAGGAGACCCGCCTCGAGAACGCCCTCATCGAGGTGGAGGATATCGGTGAAACCCTTCATCGGTATCGGCTGGGACTCTCGTTCAGCCCCGAGAGGCTCGAAGAGGTCAACGGCCGCCTGGCCGTCCTCCACGCCGTCGACAAAAAGTACGGACCCGGTTGGGACGCCATCCAGCGGACCCTGGCCGCCGCCCGAGAGAAGAAGGCCCTCTTGGAGAATTATTCCTCGGAACGCGAGAAGGCCGAGGCCCAGGTCAACTCCCTGGAACAGCAGCTGATTCAATCGGCCGTCCGGCTCTCCGAACGCCGGCAAGAGGCGGCGCGGCGCCTGGAGTCGGGGGTGAGGACGGCCTTGGCGGAGCTGGGGATGCCTGGGGCCGTGTTCAAGATTGGATTCCAGCGGAAGATGGCCGAGTCGGGAAAACCCGTTTGCAGCGTCTACGGCCTCGATCAGATCGACTTTCTGCTGGGGGCCAACCTGGGAGAAATTCCCAAGCCGCTGCGCGAAACGGCCAGCGGCGGGGAACTGTCTCGGGTGATGCTCGCTTTGAAGTCTATCTTGAGTGAGGTGGACAATATACCGATACTCATCTTTGACGAGATCGATACCGGAATCGGAGGAGAGATCGGGTTGGCCCTCGGAAAGTACCTGAAAAGACTTTCCCGGACCAAGCAAGTACTCTGCATCACCCATCTGGCTTCCATTGCCTCGTTCGCGGATCGTCATCTGCGGGTCGAGAAGCGGACCGACGGGGTGAGGACGACCACCGATGTCTCGATGGTCGACGGAGAGGAGAGGGTGCGGGAAGTCGCGCGTATGTTGTCCGGGGCCACGGTGACCGAAACCAGCCTCCAGCATGCTCAGGAATTGATGAGGCGCCACGGCGTTCAGGGGTGAACTATGTCAAAAGTCAGCGAAGACGCCCGAAAGAAGTATCTCGAAACCATCAAGGACTACAAGAAGACCATCGAGGATACGGAGAATCGGGAAAAGCTCATCCTGCAGGTGCTGGAAAAGGACGCCACGGGTGCGGAGTACAAGAAGCTCCGGCTGGCCGAGGAAAACCTCAATCTCCTTTCGTACTACGTTCTCATGAACAACCTCTCGATGAGCCTCTTGGGCGTCAAGAACGAAGCCTACCTCAACGAGGCGCGCAAGCTCTGCTACAAGGTCATCATCTACATGGAACAGGTGGTCACCGGGACCATCGACGGTCCCTGGTCGGACTACGAGGAGAAGGTCGCCCTCATCTCCTCGTTCGACTACAATGATCGGTGGCGCCTGATCGGAAAAATGGGCCTCGCCCTGCAGCTCGTCCTCTCGGGCTACGGGGACAACACCAAATGGAAATGGTCGTTTGTCGAGCTTGAGGGCCGCTTCGCCACCGTGGTCAAGAACCTGATCAACTTGAAGACCATCTTCCAGGATCTGGACCCCAACGCCGAGGGCTACGAGATCAAGACGGCCCACCTGACCTTGGCCCGAAGGCTCCTGGACCAGGCAGCCAACCGCTACCGGGAGAAATACGAGCTGTCCACCCTCCGCTTTGATGATTTCAGGCTCGCGATCAAGTACCTGGGCGCCCTGCGGTACCTGGCCCTGAGCACCAACCGTGCCCAGGAAGCGGACAACATTAAAAAGAAGATGGAAATCTGGCAGCAGAAGCTCGACACAGACCTCAAACGCAAAGATATCGCCGACAAGCAGTAGCCGGCAGCCCGAACCCCGTTCATTGACAGGGGGGGGGCCGTCCGATATCCTGCCCCTATGGGCCTCCTTCACGAGTCGACCTCACGAGAAAGGCGAGCTGGGGTGATTTCCACCTCGGTGGCCGTCCTTTTCCTCCTGTTGTATCTGGTCTTCTTTCCTCGGACGCTTTCGCCGGAATTCACGCTGGTCCCCACAGAGGCCCAGACCCTGGCCGACACGAAGGCCGACCACCTCGACGCGGGGGGCTCCTTCTTCAGCCTCGGAAACTGGGAGGGCTACTGGGGACCCGATGGAAAGGTCGAGCGGGTCCAGGCCAAACGCGCCCAGTCTTCGGCCTGGGCCGAACAGATGGTCTGGTACGACGCGACCAAAAATCAGGTGGTGGTCGAAGGGACCAAGGGGACACTCTTCACCCTCCCGGGGGAGCAGTATCCATACTGGGCCAAGGGAAGGCTCTTCACCCTCGATGAGAACCGCCTCGGGCTGAAGGCCTATACGGCCCAGGGCGCCGTGCTCTGGTCGAAACATTTCGCCAGCGTGATCACGTCTCTCGACGCTTCCTCGAGGCTGACCGTCGTGGGCACCCTGGATGGCCGGGTCCAGGTCTTTGAGGCTAAGGGAGAGTCCGTGGGGGGCTTCCAGCCGGGCGGCAGCCGGTTGCCGGTCATCTACAATGTCGCGGTCTCCCCCCGGGACAGTTCCATCCTTGTCTTGGCCGGTATCGACCCCAAGCGGTTCCTGGTCCTGGAGCGCGGCGGTTCCGAGTTCCGCCCCGTTTTCCACAAGGCGCTCAAGGAGAACCGGCCGTGGCCCACGCCCCTGGGTTTCCTCAACGCAGGGACCCTGGCCTACTACCAGACAGAGGCGGGGCTGGCCTTCCTTGACCCGAGAAATCCAGAGAAAGAGGTCCTCGTGCCGACCCGTGGCAACCCCGTGGCCATGGAGTCCTTGCCGGGAGGGCGGCTCATGGCGTTCGTCCAGCGCGACGGCGACAAAACCGAACTGCGGGTGGCCACCCAGGACGGTACCAGCGTCATGGGCATCCCCTTCTCGTCGCAGGACATCCTTCTCCAGCGCCAGGGAAACTGGCTCCTCCTGGGCGCCG
>JAHFSN010000129.1 GCA_023265735.1 Spirochaetaceae bacterium
CCGAAGCCTACCGGAGGTCGGGGTACCAGCTGAAGGTCCTCTTGCGGTTCCTCCTCCTCGACTATGCGTTCTGGGCCCCCGAGAACCGCCGCAGCCTCGTCAAATCGCCCATGGAACTGCTCATCGGCCAGATCCGGACCGTGGGGATCACGGGCTACGACCCCCAGCGCCTCACCTGGCAGCTGGCCCGCCTGGGCCAGGACCTCTTCAATCCCCTGAGCGTGAAAGGCTGGCCCGAAGGCCTGGACTGGGTCGACGCGTCCACCCTGCTGGAACGCCGTCGCGACCTGGCCGACCTCAACCAGGTGTTCCGCAAGCAGGGCCTCTCGATCGAAGCCAACCTCGAATAGGAGTTCTCCATGCAACGCACGTCCCTCCATCCTTGGGTCACCCTCGTCTTTGTCTGCCTCGGCCTGGGCGTCTGGGCAGAACCAACCCCGACCCCCGTACCGACCTTAGTGCTGGTCGAATTGGCCGGCGGTCTCGACGGCCTGAACACCGTGGTCCCCTACAGCGACCCCGCGTACCTGGGAGTTCGCAAGACCCTGGCCGTGACCGATGCGGTTCCCCTCGACGACAAGCTGGGGCTGCACCCCTCCCTCAAACCCCTCGTCGATTCCTGGAAAGCGGGGGACTTCGCCATCGTGCGCGGGGTCTCGTACCCCGACCCCAACCTCTCCCATTTTCGTTCCATCGCCATCTGGGACAGCGCGTCGTCGTCCCGCGAGGTGGTCGAGACGGGCTGGCTGGCCCGGCTGTTTACGGCGGCCCCCCGGTGGTCCGACCTCGTCGCCGACGGCCTCATCTTGGGCGAAACCCACGTCGGTCCCCTCAAGGGCCCCGGCATGCACAACCTCAGCCTCGACAACCTCGACGCCTTTCTGCGGGACGCGGCAGCGATGGACGACACGGCGGCGGCTCCGGGGACGGCGGCCGTCTTGGCGGGGGTCCAGAAGGATATCGAGGAGGCGGCGCGCAAGCTGGCCCTGATCAAGCCCCTTCTCCGGGACCCCGCAGTTCCGTTTCCCGATACCGGCCTGGGGCGATCGATGAAGACGGCCGCCCAGCTGATCATCGCCGGGGCCCGAATTCCCGTCATCAAACTGACCCTCCGCGGGTTCGACGTCCATGGGAACGAGAAGACCGACCAGGCGCGCCTGCTCAAGGAGCTGGCCGACGCGATGACGGCGTTCCGGGCGAACCTCCTCCAGGCCGGAAAGTGGGACCAGACCCTGGTCATGACCTACTCGGAGTTTGGCCGCCGGGTGGCGGAAAATGGGTCGGGCGGCACCGACCACGGCACTGCCAACGTGATGTTCCTCTGGGGCGGCCGGGTGAAGGGCGGCTGGTTCGGAACCCAGCCCTCGCTCACCGACCTCGACGACGGGAACTTCCGCTGGTCGGTGGACTTCCGGACGGTGTTTCGGTCGGTGGCGACGGAGTTCTGGGGCTTCGGGGATCCGGCCCTCCAAGCGGCCTTCCCGCTCACCAGCGACACCCTCGACCTGGTCAAACCCCCGACATGACCGCGTGGGCTGACGCCGTATAGTGCTCGACGCGCCGGGCCACGTCGATCAACCCGGGGATTTCCTCCCGGAGGGGCTTGCGGGGCTCCACGGGGATCCAGGCGCAGAGGCTCTGGTACCGATCAAGGCCCCGGACGGCGTCGGCCAGGTCGGCGGGGACGGGCCCGACGGCTTCGGCGGCCTTGATGAGGTCACGAAACCCATGGTGCGAGGGCACGTTCCCGTTTTCGTCCAGGTAGGCCAGCCAGAACCCCTCGACGGCCAGGGCCACGAGTTGAAAGAGAGTCTCGGCAGAAAATTTCTCCGGGCGTTCGAGTCCCGCCTGGGCCACCCGGAGATACCCTTCGGCCTCGCATCTCTGACGACTTTCCACGACATTCCTCCTCGAATCCCTTGAATCAGGGATTCGACTTGGCTATACTCTGACATATTTGTATGAATAACACAATTATGTCAGGCAATATTTGGATTACGACTCCTGTGTTATTGACCCTCTCCCAGGGAGGTGCGCCGTGACATCTCCCTTCCGCACCTGCCAGGCGCCGGTCTGCCGGGCCCAGGTCCTTCCTCTTTTGGCCCAGTTAGGGGCCCTCATCACCGGCAGCGCCGACCTCAAGAGAACCCTCGGCGTGCTCCTCCAGATCATGGAGAGGCACATGAGCGTGGTCCGCGGCATGGTCACTCTCTACCACCGCCGCACGGGCAAGATCTTCGTCCATGAAAGCCTGGGCCTCACCGACGAGGAAGCCGCCCGGGGGGTGTACTACCTGGGCGAGGGCATCACCGGCAAGGTGGTCGAACTGGGCCGTCTCATCGTCGTCCGCGATATCCGCACCGAACCGGCGTTCCTGAATCGCACCCGGGCCCGGGAACAGGACGAGGATCTCTCGTTCGTCTGTGTGCCCATCCTGCGGGGCAAGAAGGTGCTGGGGACCATTAGCGTCGAGAGGCTTTACGACACCCCCGAGAGGCTGGAACACGACGTGGAGCTGCTGAGCATCGTGGCGGGGATGGTGGCCCAAGAGGTGGAGCTGTTCCTCATCGAACACGAGGAGCAGGCCCAGCTGGAAGAGGAGAACCGCCGCCTGAGGGAAGAGCTCCAGGTGCGCTATCACCCGTCGAACATCATCGGGGACTCCCCGGCCATGCGCAACGTGTACCACCTGGTCGAGAAGGTGGCCAAGGTCCGCACGTCGGTCCTGATCTTGGGGGAAAGCGGCGTCGGCAAGGAACTGGTGGCGTCGGCCATCCACTACGCCAGCCCTTGGAACAGCGGCCCATTCGTGAGGTTCAACTGCGCGGCCCTCCCCGAGGCCCTGGCCGAGAGCGAGCTCTTTGGCCACGAGAAGGGGGCCTTTACCGGGGCCGTCGAGGCCCGCCACGGCCGGTTCGAAGACGCCAACGGTGGCACCATCTTCCTCGACGAGGTGGGGGAGCTGTCTCCCGCCCTCCAGGCCAAGCTGCTGCGGGTGCTCCAGGAACGGACCTTCGAGCGGGTGGGGGGCAACCGGACCATCAAGGTCGAGCTCCGGGTGCTGGCGGCCACGAACAAGAACCTTGAGGCTCTGGTGGCCGAAGGCAAATTCCGCGAAGACCTCTTCTACCGCCTCAACGTGTTCCCCATCACCATTCCGCCCCTTCGCGAGCGCGGGTCTGACATCCTCACCCTGGCCGACCACTTCCTGGCCCGGGCCGCCAAGGAGCAGGGCAAGCCGGTCCGCGGGCTGTCGACCCCCGCCCTCAACCTCCTGATGGCCCACCCCTGGCCCGGCAACGTGCGCGAGCTCGAGAACTGCATTGAGCGGGCGGTCATCCTCACCGACGAGGAGTTCGTCCACGCCCACCACCTGCCCCCCAGCCTCCACGCCAGCGAGGCGGGCCAGGCCCGCAACCCCGACCCGGCGCCCGTGGCTGGACTGCCCCGGGGCACGACCCTCGAAGGTCACCTGGGTTCCATCGAAAAGGCCTTCCTGGTCCGCACTCTCGAGGAAACCCACGGGAACATGGCCGAGGCCGCCCGCCGGCTGGGCCTGACAAAACGGATGATGCTGCTGAGGATGGACAGGTTCAACCTCGACTACCAGGCCTTCCGCAAGGCGGCGGAATTGTCCCC
This sequence comes from Spirochaetaceae bacterium, assembly GCA_023265735.1. Classification (GTDB taxonomy): domain Bacteria; phylum Spirochaetota; class Spirochaetia; order JABEVK01; family JABEVK01; genus JAIFLN01. Next base: position 3,640 of record JAHFSN010000129.1, read on the forward strand.
TTTCCGCCGGTAATTCCTTCCTTGTAATTGGCTCCCGCTCCCCCATACTTAGAAAAAAGGGGGGATGCCATGTCCATTCGGACCAAGGTGATGATCTTGGTAGGCTCGGCCGTTTTGGGCGCGGTCCTGGCGACCGCCACCTCCGCGGTCTTCTTTCTTTTCCAGACGGCCAAGGCAGACATGCTGGCCGGAATTCAGCGCGATGTGACCCTGACCGAGGCGACCTTCACGCTCTTCCTCGACACCCAGTATCAACAGATCGACGCCTTGGCCTCCAGTTCGGTGCTTCGCGGCGCGAACGGAGAACTCTTCCGCTACACCACCACTCCAACTTCGACCTTGCCCGACTGGGCAGCCCTGTCCGCGGGCGAAAAGAAGGTGGTCGACCTCTTCACAGGCCTCAAGGACTCGTCGCCCTTTGCCCTTCAGATCGAAGCGGGCGCCGAAGACGGGGGCTACACCATGGTACCCCGGACGGCCAAGCCGGCGGGCTACGACCCCAGGAAACGGCCCTGGTACGTCCCCGCGATCCAGGGCAAAGAGACCCACTTCAAGACACCGGTGCGCCAGACCAGTGGGGGTGACCTGGCCATTTCCCTCGCGCGGGCGTTCCAGGACGAGTCGGGGAACAAGGTGGGCGTCGTATCGCTCTCCATTTCGCTCAACGCCCTGACCAAGATCACCGACACCATCAAGATCGGCCAGCACGGCACCTTGATGCTGTTCCAGTCGGACAAGACCATCATGGCGTCGCCCCTCGACCGCAGCCTTATTGGCAAGAACATCGACACCGACCACCTGACGGCCTTTTCGGGCATCGATCTGACGAGGCCCCAGCTGACCGAGGTGACCCTCCAAGGCAAAACCTGGGAAGCGGTTGTCCAGCCCTCGTCGCTGGACTGGGTGTTTGTGGCCCTCGTCGATCCCCAGGAGTACCTGGCCCAGGGGCAGGGGTTCCTCCTGTTCATGCTCCTGGCGGCCGCCCTGGCCCTCCTCGCTTCCCTGGTGGTCTCGTGGGTAGCCGCCGGTCGGATCACCAAACCCCTCCTCTTGGCCACCAGCCTTTCGCGTCAGGTGACCCGGGGAGACTTCGCCATCGTGAGACATCCGGTTTCGGGCCGGGACGAACTGGGCGTCCTCATCGAATCCTTCTACGCCATGATCGACGGTCTTCGGGCGAAGGCCCTCTTGGTGGGCAGCATCGCCGGCGGCATCCTCACCGACGAGATTCCCCTGGCCAGCGACGACGACGGGCTCGGAAGGTCGCTTCAGAAGATGCAGGATAGCCTCAACGAAATCCTCGGAGTGGTGCAGGCCGCCGTGGGCCAGGTGGCCGCCAGTTCCCGGCAGCTGTCGGCGGCGGCCCAGGACCTGAGCCAGGGGGCCACCGAACAGTCGGCCAGCCTGCAGGAGATCTCGGAGCACGCCACCCTCATCCACCAGCGGTCCCAGGAAAATTCCCGGCAGGCCCACCTGGCCAGCCAGTGGGCCCAGACCGCCACCGAGAAGGTCACCCAGGGCGACGAGACCCTCACCGAATTGGTGACCCATCTGGAGAAGCTGAGCCGCAGTTCCGACGAGACGAAATCGATCGTGAAGACCATCGACGACATCGCCTTCCAGGTGAACCTCCTCGCCCTGAACGCCGACATCGAGGCGGCCCGGGCCGGTCGCTACGGCCGCGGGTTCGGTGTGGTGGCCGAGGAAGTCCGGTCCCTGGCCCTTAAGAGCGCCGAGTCGGTGCAGGAAACCAACCGCCGGATCGCCCAGTCCACCCTGGCCATGAACGAGGTGAACGCCCGGTCGGCCCAGGTGGTCGAGGACCTCTCGGGCATTGGCGACGAGGTGAGGAAGGTGGCCCAGCTTCTCGGCGGGCTGGTGGTCTCTGACCAGCAGCAGGTCGAGGCCATTGGTCAGATCCACGCGGGGCTCGACCGGGCCGACCGCGTGACCCAAAACGTGACCGCCTCGGCCGAAGAGAGCGCCGCCGCCAGCGAAGAGCTCTCGGCAAGGGCCCAGGAGCTGCAGGGGATGCTGGCGAAGTTCCGGCTTCGGGGAACGGGGTCCTTTACGAATCCGTGAGAGTCGTTCTAAGGTAAACCACGCTCCGGTACCCCCGGACCGGGGAGATCTCCTTGTTCCAAACCATGCGCATCCAGCAGAAGCTGCTCCTGACCATTTTGGGGTCGACCATCGTGACCCTGGGAATCTCGGGCCTGTTCCTGGCCCAGACCTCGTCGGCCATCATCAAGGAACACCTGTACGCCAACGTCCACAGCCTGGCCCAGGACTACGGGGCCCAGGTCGGCACCGAGCTGCGGGGCATGGTGGGGACCTCCACCCTGCTCAAATCTCTGTTTGAGAACGCCGACAAGGTGAGGCCCCAGGAACGGCGCGCGCTGTTCAACGCCACCATGAAGCAGCTTCAGGCCAACACCCCGGCCCTGACGGCCACCTTCACGACCTGGGAGAAGAACGCCCTCGACGGCCGCGACAAGGATTACCTTCGCAAGGAAGGCAGCAACGCGGCCGGGCGCTTCGTGGCCACCTGGTACGGCTCCGGCGCTTCGGTGGCCCTTCAAACCTCCGAGGAGGACGAAGTGGCTGCGGCCGACTGGTACCTCGTCCCCAAGGAAACCCAGAAGCCCGCCATCCTGGAACCCTCGTTTTACAGCTACACCGGCAATGACGCTGACAAGATCTTCGAGACCACCTACTTGGTGCCCGTCTTCGGCCCCGACAAGAGCTACATCGCCTCGGTGGGGACCGACCTGGCCCTC
>JAHFSN010000130.1 GCA_023265735.1 Spirochaetaceae bacterium
CGTTCTCCCAGCTCGTTCCCAAGCCCGAGTTCACCATGTCGGGCCGCAGCTACTCGGTGGGCTACGAGAACGACCTCGACGAAGTGCTGGTGAACCGGCCCCGGGGCCGGGTCCTCGACCCGACGCTGAAGTGGGCCATCTGGTACCCGGTGAAACGGCAGAAGGCCTTCGAGGCCCTCCCCGAGGACCAGAAGCACGCCGTCCTCATGGACCACGGCGACATCGGCAAGCGGTTCGGGAAGGCCGGTTTGGCCCACGATATCCGCCTGGCGTGCCACGGCCTCGATAAGGACGACAACGACTTCGTCATCGGGGTGCTCTCGGCCGACCTGGCCGCGGGTTCGCTGGTGGTCCAGGCCATGCGCAAGAGCCTTCAGACCATGCATCACCTCGACGGCCTGGGCCCGTTCTTTACGGGCCGCGTCCTGGGACAATGGAACTGAGACTCGCCGGGGCGCTGCTGCTCCTGCTTCTGGGTTCGTGCAGCCACGCCCCTCCCCAGGTCACCCAGGTCTTCGACCAGGTGAACCGGGTGTACGATCCGGCCGACGGAGCCTGGACCGAGCGCCTCAGCGTCTTTGTCCAGGCCTCCAGCAGCGACGGCCTCAAGGTCTTTGACCGGCTCCATCTGATCCACGACGGACAAGGGATCTTCGTGACGCTCAACCGCTCGCAGTGGGCTTCGTCCACTCCCCCGGGGGAGTTCTGGATGGGCGTGAACAACCTGAAGTTCTCGGGGAGCGTGCCCACCGGGGAATGGCGGGCCCTGCTGGTCACCAGGTCCGGCCAGAAGGTGGAGTCCAAGTTCGTTGTGCCTTCGGCGGTCCGGACGCCTTCTCCTCGGACCGCCGCTCCCGTGGTCCGGCCCGATGGGGCCCCCTATCGCTACCGGGTGTCGAACTGGGTGGACAGCTATCTGGTCTGGCCCCGGGACGCCGGGGGGACCGTGCTCTCCCGGACGAAGACCTTTGGGCCCACGTTTGAGGTGCCCGCCGGAGCGGTTTCCTTCGAGCTCTACTCCTACGACAACGACCGCGGCGAAGGCTTGGTCGCTGGGCCCTTTCCCGTACAGAACCACCCGTAATCTGCCGATAGAAAAGGCGGAGGAAGGTGTCTATGAAACGCGCTCTTGGGGCAATTGTCCTGTTATTGGCAGCTTCGGGACTCTGGGCCCAGTCCACCTGGCGCGGCCAGGCCGAAATTTGGACCGCGAAAAACCTGCCCTCCGATGGCCTGGTGGCGGCTTCCAATGAGTTTCCGCCCAACACCCTCCTCACCGTGGAGAACTACAAGACCCGTAAGTCGGTGCAGGTGAGGGTCGTGGCGGGCTTGCCCAGCGGCTCCACCGATCTGGTCCTCCTGAGTCCCAGGGCCGCCCAGGCCCTCGACATCAAGGCCGGGGAGGTTCCCTTGGTCGGCGTGCAGATCGACGCCTCGGGCCTCGGCGCGGACCGGCCCGACAATCCTGACCCCGACGTGAATCCCCTGGCCCCGAAGACCACCGATGGTTCCAAGGTGGCCACACCCATACCCCTGCCCCCCGTGGCTCCCTCGTCCTCGGCGCTCCCGGTCTCCAACGAGCCCGACGCCACGCCCAACACCGCGACCAAGAAGGGCTTCCAGAGGACCAGCAACCCCGCGGCCCCGACGCCCGCAGCGGATCCAGCGCCGGTTCCAGCCCCGGTTCCGGTGTCCCCGGTGGCGAGCCCGACCGGGACCCCGGTGGCCGACGCGCCCGTGGCCGAGGCCCCGGCGGACCAGCCGGCCGCCCCCGCAGCTCCCGCGGCACCTCCCTCGGACGCGGCCCCGGCCCTGACCGTGCTCCCGGTGAAGGCGGCCCCCGACGGCGTCTGGGTCGCGGCACCCCTGCGCCTGGAGGGTCCGACCCTGGGCCAGGTGCCCGTCCTGGCCTCCCTGGAAAAGGGGAAACGCTACGTCCAACTGGGGTCCTGGGCCACCGAAGCCGAAGTCCTGGCGACCTTGGACAAGGTGAAATCCTACGTGCCCCTGGCCCTGTACAAGGCCGAAGGACAGAAGAACCCCTGGAGGGTGGTGGCCTCGGCTCCCAAGGCCCAGTTGGGGGTGCTCCTCATGCTCTTCCGCAGCGAAGGACTACGGTTCGCCTCCGTCGTGAAGGGGTAGAGCTTGGATCTCGACATTTTGGCTGCGTCTCGGTCGTGTTCGGTGCTCAGCGTACACACAGTACGCTTGCGCTCCGTGCACTCCCTCGGCTTGGCCAAAATGCCGATCTCCTGCGCCCAGAACGACATAGACCTCGCTTCGCTCGCCATCATTTATGACGGTTTCCATACGAACGAGCGGTGATTCGACAGAATCTCATCTGGTTAATCCAGGAAATCCTGTTATCCTGTCACATTTCTTTGTCCTGAGGGCCCTTGGGACACCACACAAGGTGCCTCTGGTCTTCCAGAGACCCCAAGCACCGAAGATGAGACATAACATAAGTCGAGCGGGTTAGTTGACTACTTTTGTGTTCCTTTTCATAATTCCTTTTACCCTTTCGTGAGAAAGGGAAGCAAAGGAGTTTTCATGAAGAAACTTGCTGTGTTCTTCCTGGCTTTGGCTCTGGTTCCCTTCGGAGCCTTTGCCGCCCCCAAGACCCTGGTCTATGGGACTACCGAAAAGGTCACTGACATCGACAACGCCAGTACCTGGGACTTCCATACCTGGGAGTACTTCCAGAACATCTCTGCCGGCCTCTTGACCTACAAGGACGGATCGTCCGACTTGGTCCCGGCCCTCGCCGAGAAATACACGGTCAACAAGGCCGGTGACGAATACACCTTCACCCTGCGCAAGGGGCTGAAGTTCTCCAACGGCAACCCCCTCGACGCCGCCGCCGTCAAGTGGACCATCGACCGCGTCGTGGCCCTCAAGGGCGACCCCGTGTCCCTGGTGACCGACTACGTCGACACCGTGACCGTCAAGGACCCCCTGACCGTGGTGTTCAAGCTGAAATCGCCTACCGGCTATTTCCCGGCCCTGATCGCCACCCCCCCGTACTTTCCCCAGGACCCCAAGACCTTCCCCGTCGACAAGGTTGTCCACGATCCTTCGGGGCTGGCTTCCGGCCAGTTCCCCGCCACTGGTCCCTACAAGCTGACCTCGTACAAGCGCGACCAAGAGGCCATCTTCGAACTCAACCCCAACTACTACGGACCCAAGGGTAAGGTCGACCGGATCATCATCCGGTACTTCGCCGACGCCACCACCCTGCGGTTGTCCCTCGACAAGGGCGAAGTCGACCTGGCGTTCAAGACCCTGAACCCCGCCGACATCGACGCCGAGAGCAAGAACCCCAAGGTGAAGACCTTCAAGCTCGACGGTGTGTTCATCCGCTACGTGGCCTTTGAGACCAGCGAGAGCGTGTTCAAGGACAAGACCCTGCGCCAGGCCTTTGCCTACCTCATCGACCGGGCCGACCTCAACAAGAAGGTCTACCTCGGCCAGAACAAGCCCCTGTATTCCATGATTCCCGAAGGCATGGCCTACCGCTACCCGACCTTCAAGGCCCTGGGCGACGGAAACGTGGCCAAGGCCGAGGCCCTGCTGACCAAGGCCGGCTACAGCAAGGCCAAGCCCTTCGAGTTCGACCTGTGGTACACCACCAGCCACTACGGTGACGCCGAAGTGAACCAGGCCGAAGTCCTCAAGGCCCAGCTGGAGAAGACCCCCCTCGTGAAGGTGACCCTGAAGACCGCCGAGTGGGCCACCTACAAGCAGCAGTGGGACAAGAAGCAGATGCCCGTGTTCCTGTTGGGCTGGTACCCCGACTATATCGATCCGGACGACTTCAGCGCCGTCTTCACGTCGACCGAAGCCTCCAAAGGCAACGGTGTCTACTTCTCGAGCAAGGTCTGGGACGATCTCTACGTGACCGAGCGCACCAGCGCCGACACCAAGATCCGCGACGCCGCCTTCAAGAAGGTTCAGAACCTCTGGACCGATGACGTTCCCACCATTCCCCTGTGGCAGGGCAGCCTGTATGTCTTCACCAAGCCGAACGTGGACAATGTCGTGACCAACGCCAGCATGCTCCTCCTCTACGACAAGCTGACCTTGAAGTAAGTGGATCTTTTCCAAATCGTCGGTTTCTGATAGACTGGCAAGGAACTTCCCCCTGGGGAGGTTCCTTTTTTTTTGGGGGAGACCGCACCATTCCATGAAGAATCTTTCCAAGTACCTCGCCACCCGAATCTTGCTGACTATTCCCATGCTGTTGATTCTGCTCACGGTGGTGTTCCTGGTCCTGCGGGTTTTGCCCGGCGACCCCATTTCCGCCATGCTGGGCGACCATGCGCCCCCCGCCTACGTGGCCGAAAAGAAGCACGAGCTGGGTCTCGACAAGCCCATCTGGCAGCAGTACGGCGAGTACCTGTGGCAGCTCGCCCATTTCGACCTGGGACGATCGATGATCTTGAACGAAGACGTCATCGCTCCCGTTCTGGAGAAACTCCCTGCGACCATCGAACTGACCTTTGTGAGCCTTCTTGTGGCTCTGGCCATCGGGGTGACCCTGGGAGCCTGGGCCGCGAAGCACCGGCGCAGTCCCGGCGACTACGCCGCCCGGCTCTATGGCAACATCGTGTACTGTATTCCTGTCTTCTGGATGGGACTGCTCCTTCAGATGATCTTCGGCGTCGGTCTGGATTGGCTCCCCGTGGCCGGCCGGGTCGGGTCCCGGGTCATCACGAGCGATTTCGAGATGACGGGGTTCTACCTGTTCGACACCCTGGCTAAGGGGGACATCGGTGCCTTCACCGACGTGGGACTCCACCTCATCCTCCCCGCCCTGACCCTGGGAGTGACCCTCTCGGGCATCTTCCTCCGCCTCACCCGGGCCAATATGCTCGACTCCCTCAAGAGTGACTTTGTGCTGGCGGCCCGGGCCCGGGGGCTTTCGGAGACCAAGGTGGTCTACGGCCACGCCCTGGGGAACGCCTTCGTCCCCGTGCTGACCATGCTGGGCCTAGAGTTTGCGGTGCTCTTGGCGGGGGCCATCTTGACCGAGACCACCTTCAGCTGGCCCGGCATGGGCCGGCTCCTCCTGGAGCGGATCTACCTCCGCGACTATCCGACCGTCCAGGGCGTCATTGTGATCTTCGCCCTGTTCGTGTCTCTCATCTCACTCATCGTCGACATTGTTCACGCCTTGATCGACCCGAGGGTTAAATATTGAGTCCTACGACCGACAAACTGCGTCCCCCCACTCCTGCGGGCCTGCTGGGCCGGGGGCTCAATGCCTTCAGCCTGGCCGGAAAGAAGTACGGCGCCGAGTGGTACATCTTCCTGGCGGGGCTCCTCATCGTCTGCTTCATGATCTTCATGACCCTTTTCCCGTGGCTGTTCACGTCGTTCAACCCGTCCGATCAAAACGCCGGCCCCCAGTTGGCGGCCCCGGCGGGGGTGCACCTCATGGGGACCGACAACCTGGGCCGGGATATCTGGTCCCGGATGGTGTGGGGCGCCCAGACCATCCTGGGCGTGGCTTTCGCCGCGGCGCTGATGTCCAGTTTCATCGGCATTCCTCTGGGACTGCTTTCCGGGTTCGTCGGCGGGCCCCTCGACCGGGTGCTGTCCCTCACCATGGACTCGATCTACAGTTTCCCCGGGCTCATCCTGGCCATCGCCTTCGCCGCCATGCTGGGGCCCGGTGTGGTCAACATCACCCTAGCGGTGGCGGTCATCTACATTCCGACGTACTTTCGCCTCGTCCGAGGACAGACCATCAGTATCCGCGAGGAGCTGTACGTCGAGGCCGCCCAGGTGCTGGGGGCCAAGCGGTGGACCATCCTGGGCCGCTACATTTTCCCCAACGTCATCGCCACCACGGTGGTGATCTTCAGCGTGAACATCGCCGACGCCATCATGACCGAGGCGGCCCTGAGCTACATCGGCCTGGGGCTTCCGGCGGGCATCCCCGACTGGGGCATGGACCTCTCGATGGGCAAGAAGTTCCTGCCCTCGGGGAGCTGGTGGCTGATCACCTTCCCCGGAATGATGATCATGATCCTGGCCCTGGGGTTCACCCTGCTGGGCGAGGGTCTGGCCGAACTCCTCAATCCTAAGCTGCTGGAAAAGTGATAACCGCCATGTCAGATGTGCTCCTAAAGATCGAAGACCTGAAAATTGACTATCCCATCAGTATTGGCACCGTCCGCGCCGTCCGGGGCGTGAGCCTCGAGGTCGAGGCGGGCAAGACCCTCGGCATCGTCGGGGAGTCGGGGTCGGGGAAGTCCACCATGGGCCTGGCCATCCTCAGACTGGTCCGGGCCCCCGGCCGAATCTCCGGCGGACGCATTCTCTTTGAAGGAACGGACCTCGCGTCCCTCTCGGAGAAGGAGATGAGGAACGTGAGGGGAAAGGACATCGCCATGGTGTTCCAGAACCCCCTG